>CAUPNA010000193.1:0-7265 GCA_963512475.1 uncultured Undibacterium sp. | reverse complement strand
CGCTTTGGGATACAAAATTGGAACGCTCTCGATAGTGGTGTAGAGGTCTTTTAGAAGGACAAGAGTTGTCGTAAAAAAGGTAGTTTTTTGGTCGATTAAATGGCTCATACCGCCATTTTTTTCGTCTCAGTTCATTAAAATATAAAAGGTAATTATATGTCAAAAAGAAATATGATTTTCAAGAAGAATGTAGTCGCGCATGCCTTGGTGCTTGCGTTTGGTTCAGGCGTGTTGGCGGTCGGCGTGACACCTGTCGTCATGGCGCAATCGAATGCAACAGGCAATGTGTTTGGTAATGTAGCTTCACCAGCCGGATCAAGTATCCTGCTTCAAAATCTGGATAATGGATTCAAGCGCACGAGCACTGTTGATGCTTCCGGTCGTTTCAACGTGACAGGCTTACCAATTGGCCGATACAAGGTTGACCTAATTAGAGACGGAAAAGTTGCTTCCTCGACCAACCTTGAAGTCAACGCCGGTCAAGGTAGTAACGCAGATTTCGCCGCGGTCACGCAGTCCGTGGAGATTGTCGCTCGACGCAGCAGAATAGATATTTCAAACACCAATAACGGCGCGATATACACTGCCAAAGAATTGGCGCGATTGCCCGTCGCGCAAAACTTGTCCGCGGTCGCTTTATTGGCACCAAACACTGTGGCATCGGATCCTGCGTTTCCAGGCGTTAGTTTTGGCGGCGGTGGTGCGTCGGAAAATGCCTTCTACATTAACGGCTTTCCTACAACCAATCCATTAACGCAGGTAGGAACTTCGCAATTGCCATTCGGTGCCATTGCACAAACTTCCGTATTAACTGGTGGGTATGGTGCCGAATATGGTCGCTCAATCGGTGGCGTTTTGGCGGTCACAACAAAAAGCGGTACAAATAGATGGGAAGCGGGATTTACGGCAAGTACGATGCCTAATGGTATGCGTGCGCCTTCCAAGAATATTATTTGGCCAAATAATGGATTCGCCGCCACAGATGGAAAGATTCGCCTCAATCGAGAATTGAACACAACGACAGAGAATCAAGTAGGCGTCTATGTCGGCGGTCCAATTATTCAAGATAAGTTGATGATGTTCGTGGCGGTGGATCAGACAAATACTAATAGCGGGTTTGCAGCAGATCAAACCAGTACGACCTTGGCGCGCGATGGTTGGACAGCCACAAGTAGTCAAGCACGAAAGTATCTAGCGAAATTTGATTGGAATATTTCTGACGACCACCGTTTGGAATGGACTTCCATTGGTGATGAAACGAATTTGAAGACCACTCGTTACGGATTTGATGCGAGAACTGGTAAAGTAATTCCAACCAAATGGTCTGAATCTTATGACTTAAATCCTGGTTCTCGTGGAAATGAAATCAACTTCTTAAGATACGCCGGTCAATTCAATGACTTAAGCGTTTCTACCCTTTACGGTGAGAATCACGCCAAGCGTGGCACAACATATGAAGGCTATGACATTAATGGGATCTTACGCTCACAAGTTGCCAACCCTGAAAATCGGGTACCGGCACTTGAAGCTCAAGGTCTGTATAAAAACTATCAGAAGTTCCCAGGGAATATTTCTAAACCAGGTGAAGACATAGTCAAATCTTTCCGTTTAGATTTGGAATATAAACTCGGCGATCACACCATTCGTGGGGGCATAGACGATGTCAAAGTTGACTCGAAAAATGCAGGCGTCTTCCGTTCTGGTGGTGGTACTTGGACATTTAATAAACTCCCAGCAGGTCAACAATTTGTTGAAAGACTGTTTTCTGGTGGCAGAAAAGCTATTTTGGCTAATTACGGTGGTTATGGCGTAGATGGTTATTCAGCACAGTTGTTCGAATTCTCCAGCCTAACCACAAGTGGCACGCATCAAAACGCTTTCTATCTTGAAGATCGCTATCAAGTGACTAAGAATCTGTTTGTGACAGGTGGCGTTCGCTTGGAAAACTATGAAAATTCTTCTGGTGATAATAAGCTCGTTTTCATTAGTGTAAAAAACCAAATTGCGCCGCGCCTTGCTGCTGCGTGGGATGTCAATGGTGACTCCACGTTTAAAGTTTTCGGCAGTGCCGGACGCTACCATTTACCTCTGCCGTCTAGCGTTGCCGCTCGCGCTGCAGGCGTATCGTTATTTAGTCAGCAAGATTTTACTTACACTGGAATCGATGCACTAGGTCAACCGACTGGTTTGAAGCCAATCAACACCCCAGTGTCAGTTAATAACGAGTTAAATCAGATCAAAGATCCTCGTGCTGTGGCGACAAAAAATCTAAAACCGAATTATCAAGATGAGATCACTTTGGGCTTTGAGAAAGCTTACAACGCCAACTGGAACTATGGCGTCAAAGGAACCATGCGCCAACTTGGCGATGGTATTGATGATAATTGCGACTTCCGTCCTATTGACGCCGCTGCCGCAAAAGGCAATTATGTGGCAGATCCTATGCAGGAACTTTGCTATATTTGGAATCCAGGTAAGTCCGCTGAAGTCTACTCAATTGATACGACCGGCAAGGGACGTTATGTCACGTATTCAAAAGAGGAGTTAGGCTATCCAACTGCTAAACGTGAATATAAAGCACTCGATTTCTTTGTTGAGCATGCTTTTCGCAATGGCTGGTACGGTAAGTTGACTTATACATTGTCACGGAGTTCAGGCAATATGGAAGGTCAAACGCGTTCGGATACTGGTCAACAGGATATTGGTATCTCTGCGAACTGGGATGTCCCTGAGTTGATGACTTACGCTAGCGGTGTGTTGCCAAATGACAGAACACACGTTTTAAAGGCGAACGGTTACTATGAACTCAATTCTGAATGGGCAGTTGGTGCAAGTTTCTTAGCTAGTTCTGGACGTCCTAAAGCATGTTTGGGAACGGATACTGTAGCAAGTGCCAATGTCGGATACGGTGGAAATTACTTTTTCTGCGAAGGGCGTGGCGTTCAACGTGGCTCTATTGGACGTATGCCATATCAGACAAAACTTGACGTGAATGTGACATACACGCCAGGGTGGATGAAAGATCTTTCCTTCAAACTTGATATTTTCAATTTGACGAATAATCAAGTTGCGTTGACTCGGAGCGATACTCGCGAAAATGGAGCAGGCAATCTTGTGTCTTCATATGGTTTGGTGACGAGTTTAGAGCCTGCAATGCGAGCCCGTTTGGGTGTGGTCTATAACAAGAAATTTTGAGTTTTAGGCTAAGTAGTTTGTTCGGAAAGTAATGTTCGCCCCCGTCGTTAGAAGTTTAAGGGGGGCGAATTTGAACAGTCCATTGACAGATCAGCAAAAGAAACGGAATCGACGGTTATGTCGCATTAACGCTCGGAATCATAGCACTAGTGTCGACTTTTCTGCTCTATGATCATCGAGTTGAAGTGAATAAGACTAAACGGCTGCGCTTTCCAATAAAAGTGAAACTAGTTTGTATTCGCTGGTGTGCAGCGTACCCGGTAAGTTATCTTCATATTGAAGAAATGATGGAGGAAAGGGGCATCGTTGTCGATCACTCATCCATTAACCGTTGGTCGATCCGGTTTCTGCCGATTTTAGAGAAGATATTTCGCCAACACAAACGTGTGGTAGGTACAAGTTGCCGCATGGACGAAACGTATATTAAGGTAAAAGGTGTTTGGAAATATCTTTACCGAGCGGTTGATAAGGAAGGAAAAAGGATCGACTTTCTATTAATGGCGAAGCGTGATAAAGCAGCAACCATGGGCTTCTTCGACAAGGCGATGCAGGCTAACGGTATTCCACAAAAAAGGTCACGATGGACAAGAGTGGTGCGAACAAAGCTGCGATCGAACAAATCAATGAATCGATGGAAGTGCCGATGATCATTCGTCAGGAAAAATACATCAACAATATCGTCGAGTAAGACCACCGCGCAGTAAAGCGAATCACAACCTATGCTTGGATTCAAGTCATTTAATGCCGCAAAAAGCGTGCTGGCCGGCATCGAATTAATGCACATGATCCGCAAAGGTCAATCGTATTTAGCTGACTCAGAAGAGATGTCTTTTCCGACCAATTTTATGCTTTGGTCGAAAAAATCCGTTCAGTGTGAGAACGAATATACACCCTGCCAAAATTTCGACTTACAGTTTTTAACGCGACATAACCCATTGATTCAGATTGGATACCAGGTGAAGACACTATTACTTTCATTATTTTTGACCGCAACCTGCATCGGGGCAGCACCGGCTGGTGTCGCTGCTCACGACAACAGGCTGCAGCCTTACGTGAAAGCGATGAAGACGGCGCTCGATCCCGTGGTTTTCGTCAACCGCAAGCTAGATAAATATGATTTACTCGTTTTCGACGATGGTATGCACAGCTCGCGTGATCCTTGGCTATTCTTCGAACAGTTGGTCCGGTCCCCAGACGTGGCGAACAAACTGAAGTTCATTTTTATTGAAGTGCTGCCTGTGAACGTGCAATCGGAGATTGACGCTTGGATGAATGGCGACACGGACGACATCGCCGGTCTTCTGCCAGTCTTTCAACAAGCTGGTGATTTTGGGTGGGCGTATAGGAGCACCTTTGACCTGATGCTAGCCGTACGCCAGGCCAACCGCGGCAAACCTGCGGAGCATCATCTCCGCATCATCGCGATCGATATGCCGAGCCACTATCCGTCGTTGCGCACGAAACAGGACTGGGAATTGACTCGCATCTCCGGCAAAGCCCGTGACTATCATATGTACGCGGTAGTGAGGTCCTATCTGGATGATTTCAAATCAGGAAAAAAGGGTCTCCTTCTAACGAATACACGACACGCCTACAAGCACATTCGAAATACGCAGGGTCAACTGCATTGGAATGCAGGAACTTTCTTCCATGAGCATTCTCCGGGCAAGACCTATGCAATACGCATTCACAACGCTATGCTGCATCTGTCTCGCAAATGGGAAGGCAAGGCAAAATCGCGCGAAGGCCTAGATAATATAGATTACAGTTGGATAAGAATGGAAGAAGGCCTGTGGGACAGCGCCTTTGAAACAGCTGGCAGTATACCCGTCGCGGTCGAACTGGCAGGCACACCGTTCGGTGCAGCCGCGTATATCGGCAACCACATGTTGGACGCGGCACCCGGCCAAACTATGAGCGACGCATTCGACGCAGTAATTTTCATGGGACCGCTGGACAAATACCAGCGCAGCGGCACAAGCAATTTGTACACTCCTTATTTTCTAGCTGAACTGAAGAGACGCTACGAGATCATCTACACAAAGGAGGACCTGACGGCCATGCTGAAGGAAGCACACAACGCTAACCTTGAGGAGTACATCGCTCAAACTTTCAAGCCTCGGAGCGATATTCCTGATCCCGTCATCATCCGACTGCCGCCGAAAGATCAGTGGCGGAAAGTTCCTTAGAGGCCGCTTTAGATGATTGTAGACAAAATTGAGCGACTATTTGGGTGATCGTCAACAATCCAGGCATACATTTTTTTATACATCCATTAAATAAATAATCTATAATTGATCGTCGTTCATTTTCATACGTCGTTCAATTATTTGATTATTCATGTCAAAATCAAAACTACCTAAGCAGCCTGTCGTTACCAAAGAAGCAAATCTGCAAAATCAAGATGACAAGCCGAAAACAATAAACGAACCGGATCGACGCCAACGCAAAGTTATTCAAACACTTAGTCGCGTCACCGAGATTGCTTGGGCGATGTTTGAATCAACTGGTTATGAGAATGTTACGATGGAGTCGATCAGCGTCCAGGCTGACATCGCTAAAGCGACGCTTTATAAGTATTTTCCGACCAAAGAATCTATCCTAGACCAGCATTTCAAAGCCGAAATGCGAGAGCGCCGAGACGACGTTCAAAAAACATTACTTCAATTACAGGGATTAAGCGCGAGACTGACTTACTTGTTTGAGGTCGAGGCTGATTATTTACAAGATAAGTACGTCTATCTCGCCCCACTACTAAAACACCGTACACAAAACATCGATCTACAACAAAATCCTAGCGCTAGCAGCGGCATGTTGACGATTATGACTATCCTATTTAGAGCAGCACAGGAAGCGTCAGAAATACCGAAAAAGCATAACCCAGAAACGCTTGCACACTATCTCAATGCGATGCGCACTTCGGATCTCTTCTACTGGCAAGCGAATCCAGAAACGTCCCTGCTTGCACGCCATCAAGAGATGCTAAAACTGTTTTTGCTTGGTGTTTTGGGCGATCAACACAGCACTAAATCCAACGAGATGGAGTCCATATGATTCAGCCAGTTCTGACGATGACTTCTTGTTTTTTCGATGCGCCGCAAGCGCTTCAAGCAGGCGCAACACAGGTTGGTGGAAAGGCAGCCCAACTAGCCATGTTAAGTCGCTATGGCCTGCCAGTCCCAGTCAGTTTTGTCATACCCGCAGCTATCTGCCACCAACTTCTGCCCGCTTCAATTTGGGAAGGAGCGTATCAAGCTTGTAGCTTGAACGAAGCAGAGCGAGATACGGCATTAGCTGAGATCCGTCAACGGATCATTCAACAAACGCTACCCAATGATTTTCGCATCGCCTTAATTGAATTATTAACTGCACAAGGATGGCAAGGCCAAGCGCTCGCGGTCAGATCATCCGCACCCGGTGAAGATGGTCAGCAACACTCATTCGCGGGTATTCATCATAGTGAATTAAACGTCACAGGCGTTGCTGCGATTGAAGTTGCCATATTAAAAGTCGTCGCATCGTTATGGACACTACAAGCATGTCTCTATCGAGAAAAAATTGGATTAGCTCACACAGACGCTGCAATGGCGGTGGTGCTAATGCCTATGCTAAAAAGTCAAATGGCTGGCGTGATTTTTACATGTGATCCGCGAGACGGGCGTGAAGACCGACTGCTCATTAGCAGTGTAGTTGGTTTAGCAGAGTCATTAGTCGCCGGAACCGTGGATGGCGAAGACATCATTGTGCAACGAGATTGGTCATGTCAAGAATGGGAAATCGCCCATAGGCGCTCTTCAATCTCGTCACACGTGATCGAGGCAAAATCAGGTGGCGGATTGCAGCGACGCGAACTGAGTAAAGACGAATGCGGTCAAGCCATATTGAGTGATGCACAGGCGATCACCTTAGCCAAACTCGCCCTTGATACGGCCAACGCCTTTGACTACAGCAAGCGTTTTTTAGACATTGAATGGGTATTTGACGGTATACAGTTTTACTTAGTGCAAGCTCGCCCCATCAGCGCGCGAAATATTTACAACTACCCACAAATTGCGCAGCAAGGAAGCATT
>CAUPNA010000192.1:0-7298 GCA_963512475.1 uncultured Undibacterium sp. | reverse complement strand
GCCGCCGATCACGACGACATCAAATTGTTTGCTCATAGTATTACCTTGCAAGGTTCACTGAAATTAAAATAGAAATAGAAAATGAGCGCAACAATTGGTCATAGTGACAATCGAATGCGCTCAAAAAAACTCGCGGACTACGCTTCCTCTGGAATAAAGATCCAAGCCAGCAAATACGCGATAACACCAAAACCAAAACACGCCACAAACAAAAAGAACGCCAAACGCCAAATCCAAGCTTCCAAACCAGTGAATTTGCCTAAACCACCGCAAACGCCACCCAACCATTGATCGGTTTTGGAGCGACGCAATTGGTTTAAATTCGCAAAAGGATTCTCACCGTTGACGCCGGCTTGCGAGGCATTTGCATTAAGTGATGCAAGTAACTTCTCTTTGGCCTGAGCGAACTCTGCATCAGTCAACGCGCCCGACTGATGCAATTCGTGCAGACGTTTAATTTCGTCAGCAATATTCATATTGTGTTGTGATGGTAATTGGTTAAATTACAGATCCAACAGCAAACGAGCTGGATCTTCCAGTGCTTCTTTCATTGCGACCAAACCAAGAACCGCTTCACGACCGTCGATGATACGGTGATCGTAAGACATCGCCAGATAATTCATAGGACGAATCACGATTTGACCATTTTCGACAACCGCACGGTCTTTCGTTGCATGTACGCCCAAGATCGCGGATTGTGGTGGGTTGATGATCGGTGTCGACAACATCGAACCGAAAGTACCGCCATTAGAGATGGAGAAAGTACCGCCAGTCAAATCATCCAACGTCAACTTACCGTCTTTGGCTTTGGCACCGAATTCACCGATCTTCTTTTCAATTTCAGCGATAGACATTTGATCGGCGTTACGTAAGATAGGTACCACCAAACCACGTGGTGAGCCCACTGCAATACCGATGTCGAAATAGCCGTGATACACGATGTCATTACCATCGACTGATGCGTTGATGATTGGGTATTTCTTCAGCGCAGCAACAGCCGCTTTGACAAAGAAAGACATGAAACCTAATTTCACGCCATGTTCTTTTTCGAACTTATCTTTGTACTTATTGCGAAGATCCATCACAGGTGCCATGTTGACTTCATTAAAAGTCGTCAAAATCGCATTCGTGGATTGTGATTGCACCAAACGTTCAGCGATACGTGCGCGCAAACGGCTCATCGGCACGCGTTCTTCTGGGCGATCGCCGAGATTTGCAACTGCAGGTGCAGAAACCTGTTGCAATGCTGGTTTAGTTGCTACTGGCGCTGCTAAAGGTGCCACTGCTGGTGCCGCTTTATTGGCAACTGCAGCTAATGCATCACCTTTAGTTACACGACCATCTTTGCCTGTGCCATCAATTGCGCCAGCAGATAAATTGTTTTCTGCCAAAATTTTAGCGGCGGCTGGCATGGCGATACCTGCAGCAGAGCTGCTTGCTGCGGTCGCGGCGATGACCGGTGCTGCTACCGCTGCAGCTGCTGCTGGAGCACTTGCGACTGCACCAGCAGATGCTTCTGTGTCCAACATTGCGATGACTTGACCTGCAACAACTGTGCTGCCATCACCGCTAATAATTTGCGTAATAACGCCCGCTGCAGGGGCTGGTAATTCCAACACCACTTTGTCGGTTTCTACGTCCACCAGATTTTCATCGCGCGTGACTGCTTCGCCGACTTTTTTGTGCCAAGTCAGCAAAGTCGCTTCAGCGACGGATTCAGATAATTGTGGAACTTTTACTTCGATAATTGCCATGTTTTTTCTCCGTGTAGGATGTCTATTCGGTGCCGCACTTTATTTATTATTGCCGGCACCACCTAAGATTATTTGGTCAGGATGTAACCTTTAAGTTTCGAAAAGGCCGCATCAAGCAATGCTTTTTGTTGTGCATAGTGCTTGTCATAGTAACCGACAGCAGGCGATGCACTTGCAGGACGGCCTGCATAAGCGAGCTTCTGACCTTCATCCAAACTTTCAAAGATATTGTGTTGAATCTGGAACCAAGGACCTTGGTTTTGTGGCTCATCTTGAGCCCAAACCAATTCCACCATATTCGGGAACTTCTTCAATTCAGCCACGAAACTCTTATGTGGGAATGGATAGAGTTGTTCAACACGAATAATCGCTGTATCAGACTGACCTCGCTCTTTGCGGGCATTGACCAGATCATAGTAAACCTTGCCGGAACATGCGACGACACGTTTTACTTTCTTCGCATCGATAGATTCATCAACTTCACCGATTACCGTGTGGAAGCTACCTTTTGCTAATTCAGACAATGGTGAGCCAGCATCTTTATTACGCAACAAAGACTTCGGCGTCATGATGACCAAAGGCTTGCGGAATTGACGGATCATCTGGCGACGCAACAAATGGAAAATCTGTGCGGCGCTGGTAGGCTGAACCACTTGCATATTATTGTCTGCACACAATTGCAAGAAGCGTTCTGGACGAGCAGAAGAATGCTCTGGACCCTGACCTTCGTAGCCATGTGGCAGCATCATAACTAGACCACAAGCACGTCCCCACTTCACTTCGCCGGAGCTGATGAATTGATCGATGACGACTTGGGCGCCATTCGCGAAATCACCAAATTGCGCTTCCCAGATCGTTAAAGTATTTGGTTCTGCACTAGAGTAACCATATTCGAACGCCAAAACTGCTTCTTCTGACAATACTGAATCAATTACAGTAAATGGCGCTTGTTTGTCAGAGATGTTTTGCAGAGGAATATAAGTACCAGCATCCCAGCGTTCACGATTTTGATCATGTAATACCGCATGGCGATGCACGAAAGTACCGCGACCTGCATCTTGACCTGTCAAACGAATCGCGTAACCAGAGGACACCAAAGAAGCATAAGCTAAATGTTCGCCCATACCCCAGTCAAGATTCATCTCACCACGACCCATTGTGGCGCGGTCACCCAAGACTTTTTCAACCAGACTGTGCGGCTTAAATCCCTGAGGAACCACCGTGATGCGTTCAGCCAAACGTTTCAGTTCGGTTGCTGGCACGGCCGTATCAGCAGCATCGGTCCATTTACGATTTAAGAACGGAATCCAATCAACCGCATACTTATTTTTGAAGTTGGAAATAACTGGATCGTGAGTATGCTTACCTGCATCCATAGCATCACGGAAGGCTTTGACCATGTTGTCGCCACCATCAGCAGCAATCGTACCTTGCGCTGACAATTTGTCTGCGTACATCTTGCGAGTGCCTGGATGCTGTGCAATCTTTTTGTACATCAAAGGTTGCGTGAGTGCTGGTGTATCTTGTTCGTTATGACCCAATTTGCGATAACAAATGATATCGACGACAACGTCTTTTTTGAACTCCATACGATAGTCTAGAGCGATCTGCGTTGCCAACACCACGGCTTCAGGATCATCTGCATTGACGTGCAATACTGGTGCTTCGATCATCTTCACCACATCGGAGCAATATGTCGTGGAGCGCGCATCACGTGGATCAGAGGTCGTAAAACCAATTTGATTATTAATTACGATGTGCACAGTACCGCCAGTGCCGTAGCCGCGAGTTTGCGCTAGATTCAAGGTTTCCATTACAACGCCCTGACCTGCAAACGCCGCATCGCCGTGTACTAAGATAGGCAAAACTTGTGAGCCATCTTTGTCGCCACGTCGATCCATACGCGCTTTGACGGAACCCTCTACCACTGGATTAACGATTTCCAAGTGGGAAGGATTAAACGCCAAGGACAAATGGACTGGGCCGCCTGGTGTCGAGATATCAGATGAGAAGCCTTGGTGATACTTAACGTCACCCGCTGGCAGATCATCACCATGTTTCCCTTCGAATTCAGCAAACAAATCTTGTGGCATTTTGCCCAAAGTATTCACCAACACATGCAAACGACCGCGGTGTGCCATACCAATAACGATTTCCTCAACCCCACGTTCACCTGCCCGTTGGATTGTTTCATCAATCGAAGCAATAAAACTTTCACCGCCTTCAAGTGAGAAGCGTTTTTGACCGACGTAACGTGTATGTAAGTAACGTTCCAAACCTTCTGCGGCCGTCAAGCGATCCAGAATATGTTTTTTCTTTTCTACTGTAAAGCTTGGTGTGGAGCGGATAGATTCGAGTTTTTCTTGCATCCAACGCTTTTCCGCCGGATCGCTGATATACATGAACTCGGCACCGATAGAACGGCAATAAGTATCACGTAAAGAATTGAGCAAGTCGCGTAAAGAAGCGTTTTCTGGCCCAAAATAGGTGTTGCTGATATTAAACTGCGTGTCCATATCGGCATCCGTCAAACCATAGAAGCTTGGCTCCAATTCTGGCAATGGCGGACGTTCTTGGCGTTGCAGTGGGTCTAAGTTTGCCCAGCGACTACCTAAGAAACGATAAGCAGCGATTAATTGCTGAGCGGCGACGCGTTTGCGACCCAATTCAGCATCGCCAGCGGCACTAATAGTGCGGATAGGACCGTGTTTTGCTCGTTCAGCAAAAGACGCTATGACAGGCGCATGAGCGACGTCAGGTTTGGCAGATCCATCAACAGCTGGGACATGTTGCATGGCGTCGAAATAAGCACGCCAATTATCTGGAACGGAGCCAGGATTGTTTAGATACGCTTCATACAGTTCTTCAACATACGGCGCATTGCCGCCGAACAGATACGAGTTAGCGTTATATTGTTGCATCATATTGCTCACCTTTCTTCGCGCTTCGCGAGATTAGCGGGTTAATCTAACCTTCCGCGACACGGCCTGACCGGTTAGCGGATTGCACATCAAGTTGTGGGGAAGGACTCGTTCGAAATTCTATTTTCAACCCAGACTTTGACACGGTAGGAAAACAAATACCACTTCAAATAAACAGGAGGAATATTGACTTTCAACATCAAATGCGAGAATAACATATTTCGCCATAAAAAAAGCGAGTAATTTTTACTCGCTTTTATAAGATATATTTAATTTCTTAAATATTTAGCACTATCACAGACTAATCACAGACCAATCACAGAACTTTAGCGCTTATCAATGGCAGGTACATCACGTTGAGGCGAACCAACAAACAATTGACGTGGGCGACCAATTTTTTGCTCTGGATCAGAAATCATTTCTTTCCATTGTGCGACCCAACCTACAGTACGCGCCAGGGCGAAGATACCTGTAAACAGTGCAGTTGGAATGCCCAACGCACGTTGTACGATACCGGAATAGAAATCAACGTTTGGATACAATTTACGAGACACGAAGTATTCGTCTTCCAAGGCAATTTTTTCCAACGCCATTGCTAACTTGAATAATGGATCATCTTGCAAGCCAAGTTCATTCAAAACTTCATAGCAAGTTTCACGCATCAATTTTGCACGTGGATCGTAGTTTTTGTATACGCGATGACCAAAACCCATCAACTTCACGCCAGAATTTTTGTCTTTTACTTGTTCGATGAAATGAGCAATGTTATCGACCGAGCCGATTTCTTCCAACATACTCAATGCCGCTTCATTCGCACCACCATGAGCAGGACCCCACAAGCAAGCAATGCCCGCAGCGATACAAGCAAATGGATTGGCACCAGATGAACCAGCTAAACGTACTGTCGATGTGGAAGCATTTTGCTCATGATCAGCATGCAAAATCAAAATACGATCCAAAGCACGTACCAAAACTTCATTGACTTTGTATGGCTCGCATGGATTCGAGAACATCATGTACATGAAATTCGCGCTGTACGACAAATCATTGCGTGGATAGACGAATGGTTGACCGATAGAATATTTATACGCCATCGCAACCAATGTTGGCATTTTCGCTATCAAGCGAATCGCAGACACTTCACGATGATGGGCATCGTTGATGTCCAATGAGTCGTGATAGAAAGATGCCAAGGCACCTACAGTACCAACCAGCACAGACATTGGATGCGCGTCACGACGGAAACCACGGAAGAAAAATTGCATCTGCTCGTGCACCATGGTGTGCTTCGTCACTGTATCAACGAACTTTACTTTCTGCTCAGCGTTGGGCAATTCACCGTTCAGCAATAAGTAGCAGGATTCGAGGAAATCACCACCGTTTTGAGCCAATTGCTCGATCGGGTATCCGCGATATAACAACTCACCTTTATCGCCATCGATGTAGGTAATGGAAGAGTTACATGCCGCAGTCGACATGAAACCTGGATCATAGGTGAATTTACCAGTCGCGCCGTACAATTTACGGATATCAATCACGTCCGGGCCAATAGAACCCTTGTAGATTGGCATCTCGATGGATGGGGAGCCATCGGAAAATGATAGCGTTGCTTTTGTTTCAGAGTTAGTCATGGCTCTTCCTTCGTTGCAGGTGAGTCGTAGTTGAAAAAAATGCGCAAAAAATGCGATCAAAAAAAAGTATAAAAATCTTATGCTATACGTAAACGTGTCAATAGCGTTTTGATTTGAGGCAAATCGAGCTGATCTTCAGGCTCGGTTTTTCCCATCAACAAATCCATTAGTTCATTATCGGAAATATCCATAAGTCGACTAAATGCATCGACCTCTTCATCCGACATAGTTACCTCATGCGCATCCAAAAAACGCGTGAGTATCAAATCATTTTCCAATAAGCCGCGACGCGCACGCCAGCGTAGCCTTGCTCGATTTACCGGATCACTTTGATGCAAGCCAGACATAACACCTGACATGATTTTTCCATTTCTTTAAAGTCCGAGATTCCAGACACACATCAGAATCTCGGCACAAATACCTTACTTAATCACTGTGATTTAAACAGCACGTCTAACCATGAGTTCTTTAATCTTACCGATAGCACGGGTAGGATTGAGACCTTTAGGGCAAACATCAACGCAGTTCATGATCGTATGGCAGCGGAATAAACGATAAGGATCTTCCAAATTATCCAAACGCGCACCCGTTGCTTCATCACGTGAATCGGCGATAAAACGATAAGCTTGCAATAAGCCAGCTGGTCCAACGAACTTGTCCGGATTCCACCAGAATGACGGGCATGATGTTGAACAGCATGCGCACAAAATACACTCGTACAAGCCATCTAACTCTTCACGTTCACTTGGTGATTGCAAACGTTCTTTTTCAGGCGGAATGCTGTCATTGATCAAGTAAGGCTTGATCGAATTGTATTGTTTGAAGAATTGCGTCATGTCCACGATCAAATCGCGAATCACTGGCAAGCCTGGCAACGGACGCAATACGATAGGTTCAGTCAATTCATTCAAATTGGTAGTACAAGCCAAACCATTCTTACCATTGATATTCATCGCATCAGAGCCGCACACACCCTCACGGCATGAACGACG
>CAUPNA010000191.1:0-7488 GCA_963512475.1 uncultured Undibacterium sp. | reverse complement strand
CTGTATTCGGCACCGACGACCAATTTGCGATTGATCAGGTAAGCGATTGAGCCTTCTAATTGTGCTTGATACTGGTCTTTTTTATCGCCGCCAAAGCCGAGTAGGCCCATTTGATTCGCTTTGGTCGCACGCAATGTCCCATTAACTAAGAGGCTTTGTGCTAAATAAATCTTGGTTGCGGATACATAATAGTCAACGCCGTGATCATCTTTCGCACCTAATTGCTTCACATTTGTGACGCCAAGCGCACCCAAGCCGCCGATACGCGCATCGCGTTTGTATTGCATACCCGCGGCAATTTGCGGCATCCAGCCAGTCTGGTCATACACCGCATCGCCGGCTAACTTCACTTTAACGCCAAAAATATCTTGCTTTAGATTGAGTGCATTTAAAGGAGCGAGGCTGCCAGTGAATTCCTGTTTGGCGAGCGAAAACTCAACGCGATCTGCGATCCCAATCGCTACGCCATAGGTTTTCAGACTGTAGTCTTGGGTATTCGCTTGAGTGTAATGAACATTAGCGCCATAACTATCACGGGTGCCGTAGCCAGTGATTAAGGCCCAAGGCGTTAAACCACCTCCGCCAGCACCTTCGACTTGGCTGACACCGCCAGTGGCGGTCAGTTTGCCCATGTCAGGTGTGAGTGAGTCTTGGGCTTGTGCTGTTTGAAAACTCAAGCCCAAACCTAAGCTGGCGAGAAGAATGATTTTGCTGGTTTTGCGGTTGGTGCAGTTCGATATACAGTCAGAAATAAAAAAATGCATGATGACTCCTAAGTTAGGTTGTATGGTGCAAATAGAAATTCAGGCAGACAATGTTTACTAATTCAAATTGCTCAGGCAAATTCGCTTAACTAATGATTGCTGTTGCCAACTTATACGAACGGCATTTGAAAATGGATTCAACTATTTTTGGAAAAAGTCAAAAATTTTTAAAATGAATCAAATTTTGATTTTAAAGAGAACTGTTTGGTTGATAAATTGAAAGATATATTCCTATTTTCAAAATGGAGAGTAGGGATATCTTGTCTATTACTTGTGGAATCCTTATTAAATCCTTATTAAATCCTTACTAGATTCTGATTAAGCCGTTTTCAGCCAATTACCTTTAAACAAGATAGGTCCGCTAGGTTTTTCTGGATTGCCCGAACCACCTTTCGGTTCTAAGGAAATTGCCAGTAACTGTGGCGTATCGTTAGTGACGCCATCAGGTAAATTAATCCGTAAAACCTCGCCTGTCTTAGCTGCTGCATTGGCGACGTTATCGACCAGTCCTAAGGATCGTATCTTGCCTTCTTTTGAAATTGACCAAAGCTCTAAACTTTGATTGCTGGCTACTTGCGGTCGATTGACGAAACGCAGTAAGACCTGACGACGTTTGCTATCGCTGGAAATGACGGCGATAGGCTGAGCTTTATCATCAGACAAGGTCGCCACATACATCTCGGCTGGCAGGCCGCTGTCTTGTGGTTTGAAGACAAACACGGCCATTAAAACGAGGGCTGCGCTCGCTACCAAACTAAGGCCGCGCCAAAACTGCAACTCCTGCAAAAATTGAAAGAAAGCTTTTTGACCGCGTTGCGCGCCGAGTTTGAGTTGCTTTTCAATATTGTGCCAAACTTGTACTTGCGGTACTTTGCTCGTGGAAAATTCCATCATCGGCATTAAATGTGCCTGCCATTCTCTGACGATTTGCTGCAAGTGCGGATCGGTTTGTAGCCAGGTGTTAAAGCGACGTCGTGCGCCGCCACGTAATGTGCCAAGTACAAATTCTGCAGCCAATTGATGTTGCAGGCGCTGATTGTGTTGAATATTCATGCCAGGGCTCCTTTGCTTAAACAAACTTTCAATTTTTCCAAGCCACGACGTATCCAGGTTTTTACCGTGCCCATAGGTAGTTGCATTTGTTCAGCGACTTCGCTGTGAGATAGATCGTGAAAGTAAGCGAGGCTCATAGCTTGTCGATGTAGACCTTCCAGACGCGACATGCAACGCGCCAGAGAAGCTGCATCTTGACTTAGTTCTAGTGCCTGGATTGGCGTTGCATCTTGGCTTTCCATTGCTAGCCAGACTTCCGTTTCAAATGCATCGGTATCGTAGCTGACGTTGAGATGCTGGCCATTATTCAATTTGCGTAGCAAATCAAAAGCACGGTTGCGTACGATGGTTGTCATCCAAGTCATTGGTGACGCGAGACTGGCTTGGTAGCTGGAGGCGTTATTCCAAATGTTGACGAAGCTCTCTTGCAATACTTCTTCGGCCAGTTCGCGTTGCTGCAAAATACGCATGACAAAACCAAATAGTTTCGGTGAGCTCACCTCGTATAGGGAGTGAAATGCTTGAGCATCTTGCTTGGCGACTGCCAGCAGCCACAAGTGCATTTGCCCGGGATCGAGGGTTTTGGATGGATTGGATGAGTTTGACAATGGGATTCCTTTTTCGCCTAAGTGAGGTGAGTGCCAATTTGTACAAACAGGGTAGTGCTAAGCTGAGTCTTGAAGTGTTTGTGCTAGCTTATACGTAGAAAAAGCTTCAGCGGATGCAAAAAATCTTAAAAAGGTCGAATCGTCAGCAAAATCTTGTCCCGAGTTTTATTTCAAGTCGTTTTTACCTTGTCCACGAATCGATTTTGTCGGCTAATTTATTCTGCTACTTTATTCTGCTTCATTCGTAAGGTGAAAAGCGAGCATTTTTGTCCCAAAACCATAAAAATTATGGGTGTTTTGCACATCGCTTGACGAATAATTCATTGTGCAAGGTTTAAGAAACTTGCTTGAAAGCCCGCCACCAGCTGCCAGTCAGTACAAATCGAGGAAAATTAATCCATTGTTCGACAAGCAGACGTGATGCCGCATTAAGCGCGCTGGTAAATGGAATGGATGGCTGTGCTTCTTGCTTATGTCCCACACCCTGTAGTGCAATAGATAAGCCCATACTAGCTAAGGAAAGTAGCGCGAACAAATAACGGCCATTGATCAGGCTATGAATAAGATAGAGATTGGCACAGATAAACCCCGGCACTAGGACGATATGCATCACTAAATTTAGTTTCGAGCGATGAAATTCGTTGTAAGCTTCCCACTGCCATTGAACTAATTTGAGCATGATGATTGCCTTCCGATGTGCTTGCGGTTTTCTTTTTTTCTGCTGATGATAGACATAATTTAGATAATATGGCTAAACATCCAGTAATCACGCGACTCACCACGCACGATGCGATATTTCTTTAAATGACCTTCGAGACTAAAGCCACACTTCTCTAATACTCGCCTGGAGTTAATATTGTTATCCAAAACGGTCGCTTGTACACGTTGAAATTGACACTGTTGATGCGCCCATTGCGTCAGAGCACGACAGGCCACCGTAGCGATGCCTTTGCCCCAAAACACAGGGTTCAAATCATAAGCAATTTCCGCGCTTTGATTCGCTTGTGAGATGGTGTGAAACCCTATTGTCCCTATCAATTGCTCATCTTGCTTGTTCGCAATGGCGAATTTGATTTGCGCTTGGGGATTAGACCAGTCAGGCCTGCGAATAAATTGCTGCAAGTCCGCCGGTGAGGTGACATTCCAACTGGTGCGCTGACGAATTTCTTCTAGCCTTAGATAGTCGAACCAAGAAACTAAATCGGCGGCGCACAGGGGACGCAATTCGATAGAAGTTGCTTCAGCATCTGGAAAGTTCAGGGCGGGCAGGGTTTTGTGGTCGAACACTTCGTGCAGATGTGAGCTGCGTGGAAACAGGCTGCCAAGATGGTATTTTCCAGATACGGACATGGTTTATCTCTTCAGAAGTGAGCGTGCAGGGCGAGTAAGTCGTATAAACGGTTTTCTTTATATTATTGCATGGTCAGAAGTCATCTATGTCAGTTTTTATTTTGATTGAATTTATTCGATAATCCAACTCAACTTGCTGTGTTTCTAAAAAATAAATGAGCTTTTCGTTTTCACTTTAACTCACAAATAGCTTTACTTTTAATTGTCTTCAATGAAATTTTCACTTCAACGCTAGAAGAAAAAATCTCCCGACTTACGTGTCATCAAGGGCGTCTTGAGGTATAATTCGAATTTCCCGCTTGTGCCGTCTGGCACCTTCTGCAATGACTAAGTTCGTATTCGTTACCGGGGGCGTCGTCTCCTCTCTAGGCAAAGGCATTGCTGCTGCCTCACTCGCTGCCATTCTTGAATCGCGCGGTCTCAGAGTTACCATGCTCAAACTCGATCCCTACATTAATGTGGATCCAGGTACCATGAGTCCATTCCAACACGGTGAAGTGTTCGTCACAGATGACGGTGCTGAGACTGATTTGGATTTGGGGCACTATGAGCGCTTCATTACCGCCAAGATGAAAAAAGTGAATAACTTCACGACCGGTCAGATTTATGAATCCGTGATTCGTAAAGAACGTCGTGGTGAATATCTGGGCAAAACAGTTCAGGTTATTCCACACATCACTAACGAAATTCAGGAATACATCCATCGTGGTGCAGCTGGTTTTGATGTTGCTCTGGTCGAAATCGGTGGTACGGTCGGTGATATCGAATCCTTACCGTTCCTCGAAGCCGCACGTCAATTGAGTTTGCGTGCAGGTCGCAATGCAGCCGCCTTCGTGCATTTGACTTTGGTTCCTTTCTTAGCTTCTGCTGGCGAATTGAAAACCAAGCCAACGCAACACAGCGTACAAAAATTGCGTGAAATTGGTATCTTCCCAGATGCCTTATTGTGCCGTGCTGATCGTCGTATTCCTGATGATGAACGCGCAAAAATTTCCTTGTTCTCCAATGTGGTTGAAGAAGCGGTAATCTCGGTGTGGGATGCCGATACCATCTATAAGATTCCACAAATGTTGCACGATCAAGGCTTAGACAAGATTATCTGCGACAAGTTGGGCTTGAATCCAAAACCAGCCGATTTGTCGATGTGGGACAAGCTTATTTATGCTTTGGAAAATCCAAAACAAGAAGTCACGATCGGCATGGTTGGTAAGTATGTTGACCTGACTGAATCATATAAATCTTTAACCGAAGCTTTGCGTCATGCAGGTATTCACACCGAAAGTCGGATGAATATTGAGTATGTCGATTCCGAAGAAATTGAAGCACACGGCACCAAAGCGTTGGAAAAATACGATGCGATCTTGGTACCAGGCGGATTCGGCAAGCGCGGTGTAGAAGGTAAAATTTTGGCCGCGCGTTACGCACGTGAAAACAAGATTCCTTACCTCGGCATCTGCTTGGGTATGCAAGTCGCCTTGATCGAATATGCGCGTAATAAAGCGGGCTTGGCGATGGCAAACTCGACTGAGTTTGATTTGGAAACAGAACAACCTGTGGTTGCTTTGATCAATGAATGGCAAAGTCATGACGGTAAAGTCGAAACCCGTGATGAAAATTCTGATCTCGGCGGAACTATGCGTTTAGGCGCACAGACTTGCGCAGTTCAACCAAATACCTTGGCATCTGATATCTACGGCAATGTCGTGACTGAGCGTCACCGTCATCGTTATGAAGCCAACAATCATTACCTGAAACGGGTTGAAGATGCAGGGTTGATCGTGTCAGCGCGGACGCCAACTGAAGATTTGTGCGAGATTATTGAATTGCCGAAGAGCGTCCATCCTTTCTACTTAGGTGTGCAATATCACCCAGAGTTTAAATCGACGCCGCGCGATGGTCATCCTCTTTTCACTGCGTTTGCAAGAGCAGCGATTGCTCACAAACAAGCGCAACAAGCGACATCAGCTTAAAGGATACGAGCATGAAATTATGTGGATTTGACGTTGGCCTGGATCAGCCTTTCTTTTTGATCGCTGGACCATGTGTGATCGAGTCGCATCAAATGGCGATGGATACTGCCGGTGCATTAAAAGAAATAACGACTGAGTTAGGTATTCCTTTCATTTACAAATCGTCGTTTGATAAGGCGAATCGTTCCTCTGGTACGTCTTTCCGTGGTTTGGGCATGGAAAAAGGTTTGGAAATTTTGGCGGATGTGAAAAAACAATTGAACGTCCACATCCTGACCGATATCCACGCGATCGATGAAATCAAACCAGTTGCAGCGGTAGTCGATGTATTGCAAACGCCAGCTTTTTTGTGCCGTCAGACCGATTTCATTCAAGCTTGCGCGCAATCCGGCAAGCCTGTGAATATCAAGAAAGGTCAGTTCTTAGCACCGCACGATATGATCAATGTCATCGCGAAAGCGCGCCTAGCTGCGAAAGAAGCAGGGCTGCCAGAAGATAATTTCATGGCCTGCGAACGCGGTGTTTCTTTCGGCTACAACAATCTAGTGTCCGACATGCGCTCATTAGCGATCATGCGTGAAACCAATTGCCCTGTCGTATTCGATGCGACGCATTCCGTACAATTGCCAGGTGGTCAAGGCACATCGTCGGGCGGTCAACGTGAATTCGTACCAGTGTTGGCGCGTGCTGCGGTGGCGGTGGGTATTTCCGGCTTGTTCATGGAAACACATCCGAACCCAGCGCAAGCGATGTCAGACGGTCCGAACGCTGTACCGCTGGGGCGTATGAAGGAATTACTTGCGACCTTGTTAGATTTAGATCGCATCGTCAAGAAAAACGGATTTTTAGAATCTAGTTTTAATTAATACTAAATGCCTCGCAGAGCTCAATGACTTTGCGAGGCAAATTTTTATTATCGGTTTCAAAGTGTGGGTAGATGATCGCTTCAAAACCACAAATGCGTTTTGGAGAAGAGGGCAGGTGCAGACAAAACGAGAAGCTCGATTTGCGCGCGCAGTTTCTACAAGATCGAACCCGATAGTTTGTGATTTTCGCACCAGACTTAAAACCAATATTTTTGTAATTTGATTGAATTTTGATTGTTTAGGAGAATTTGAATGAGTGCTATCGTTGATATTATCGGTCGTGAAATTATTGATTCACGCGGCAATCCAACTGTGGAATGTGACGTGTTGTTGGAATCTGGCGTGATGGGTCGTGCTGCTGTGCCTTCAGGTGCATCCACTGGTTCTCGCGAAGCGATTGAATTGCGCGATGGCGATAAGTCCCGTTATATGGGCAAGGGTGTTTTGAAAGCCTGTGAAAACATCAACACAGAAATCGCTGAAGCGATCATGGGTTTGGATGCGAATGAGCAAGCTTTCTTGGATCGCACGCTAATCGATCTCGACGGCACAGAAAACAAAGCACGCTTAGGCGCAAACGCGATGTTAGCAGTGTCTATGGCAGTAGCAAAAGCAGCCGCAGAAGAAGCTGGATTGCCTTTGTATCGCTACTTCGGTGGCTCCGGCGCAATGCAATTGCCAGTGCCGATGATGAATGTCATTAATGGCGGCGCACATGCTGACAATAATCTGGATATTCAAGAATTCATGATTATCCCGGTTGGCGCGCCAACTTTCCGCGAAGCGATTCGTTATGGCGCAGAAGTCTTCCATAACTTGAAAAAAATCTTGCACGACAAAGGTTTGACGACAGCGGTTGGCGATGAAGGTGGTTTTG
>CAUPNA010000190.1:0-7504 GCA_963512475.1 uncultured Undibacterium sp. | reverse complement strand
TCTTTCACCGAGGTGAACTCTTCCTCAGTCAGACGTCCTGGCTTATTCAAAATTTCTGGCGCCACAGCCATCTTACCGATATCGTGTAACAGTCCCGCCAACCCAGCCTCACGGACTTCCTCGTCACTCAAACCTAATTGGCGCGACAGTGCGATCATCAACGCACACACAGCAACCGAATGCATATAGGTATAATCATCGGCCGTCTTTAGGCGAGCTAATCCTATTAAGGCACCAGGATTACGCATGACAGAACTGGCGATTTCCTCTACGAGTGGCATCGCGTGTTCTGCTTCAATGGCTTTGCCCATGCGAGCTTCACTGAACATCGAGAATACTGCCGTCTTAGAAGTTCCAACAATTTTTGCGGCACGACCTAATTCCGCGTCCATCGATACTTGTACTACTTGGCTATAAGGAACAGGCGCTACGACTTGCTTTGGCGTCTCAACTACGACTTCTTTAACAACCGCTATCGGTTCAGGCGCAGCTTGAATCTCAGGCTCAAAAACATCAACACCCTTGGAAGTGTCAATCCAAACTTCACGAATTCCGGCTTTTTGGATTTTTTCAATGGTAGCCGCATCTTCAATCAAGAACGATTTTTGCCAAAATGGTGACGACATCCAAGACGCACAAAGCTCTTTGATATACATACCTTGACGGATTTGCTCAAATTGAATTTTCTTTAACATACCAGCAACTATCCTTCAATGCGTTGATTACGCTTACAGATATTTTAATGCAACCCAATGCGGTTTGAGACAAGTTGTTTGCTCAAAACGATCGAGTAAGCTCTAGCTCCGTATACTAATATATTTCCCAAAATCAATTCTGGGCGTTTTCAAGTTATTTTACATGAGCAATCTGAATCCACCGGAAAACATGCGTCGCTTGCTATTGATTTTCACTAAGATTGTGATGTTTGCGGAGTTATCTCGCTATCGAAAAGGCCAATACGACGGCAATGTACACGCACAACAACAGCTTGATATGAGAATCGCTATACACGTAGCAATTTAAATTGTCGAAATAACGTCTGCATCCTTGCATTTCCAATAAAGCTTAAATTATAGGGATGCTCAGCCTTCACGATTTCAAACTGATTAAGACAGTCTATATGGCTTAGACGATCGGCAATTTTGCCCCACAAAATGAGCACCGGCTTTTGCGGCATCTGCGTTAAAGCCAAAAAAATTGACTCCATAAATACATCCCAAGCTTTCGCGTCTATCACAGGTGGAACATGCGCCCTAAAAACTAAAGACGCATTCAACATCAAAAAACCATGTGACAAAAAATTACGATGTAAATCACTCATGGTTTGTATCATGCCTGAGCCGTCGGTCCGAGCGAAATTGGATACTCGACTCAAGGATTCAGCGTTGAGAGTTTCAATTGACAGAAGTCCCTCAGCGACTAATAACATCTTCATGAAATTTCGCAGCGACGTGGCGCGATTAACGGGTTTACTTAACCCGCCTTTTTTTTCTATCGACCATAAACTGTCTACTGCGCCATCCATAAAACAATAACCATTGGCACTTTGTGACCGAGGATAAGGTCCCTCTCCCACCAAGATATAACGGATCTGATTAAATGGCACAGAGAAGGCAGCAAAAATTCTTTGTCCATCTGGCAAAAAATCATCCTGCGCTAGAACGCTCAAATACTCGGGTGATTTATTTTCCATCAAAAGCAAAGCATTGCGCAAAATCGCATGCCAACTTGGATGTGCAGCCTGAAGCGCCTGCTCAAAATAAACGGGCAAATTCATCAATGAAATGTCACTCTAAGTTAGTCATTCGAAGTTAGTCGCTCGAAGTTAGTCACTCTAAGCAATGCATTTAAGGACGCTGCGTTGGCGGTGGTAACGGCGGGGGAACTTGTACCGAAGGTGGCGGAACAGGGGTCTGTGGATTGGCAGGTGCTATTGACTGTATACCAGCATGTGTAGGCACAGGTGGCAAGTCAATGCGACGGCTGATGCCCGCTTCGGACACCATAATATGATCGCGATGCACTTCAGATAAAGTGACACCATTCAACAACGCTTTACCCACACCGATCGTCATCGTCGGCTTACCATCAACCGCAATGATGGCGGCGCTATCTTTGGCATGAGCCGCAACAATCACACCTTTCAATTGATAGTTACTTGGCGCAGCCTCTGCTATCGCTGACTGTCCAAACAGACTGCCCCACTGCCCTACCGCTGGCTCAAAGCTTGCGGTCATCACTGGTGCCGCGATGGGACGAATTTTAGGTTTGAAAATTTGCAAGCCCCAATAGCTCAACACAGCGCACAACAACGCAAACGATGCCACAGTAGCCAACATAGGAAGACGCTTCATATTTCACTCATTTCTCATTCTTTTCTATTTTTTCTAGCTGAATAACAACACACAACTCAATAGCGACTCAATACCGATTGCTTATCGAACCAATTGATTGATTTCAATAATCGGCATCAAGACAGCCAATACAATCAACAATACGACCACGCCCATCGCAAGGATCAATAAAGGTTCCAACATGCCAGCAATGGTCAAAGCACGACGTTCTAAATCCTGTTCTTGCGCAGATGAAGCACGCTCTAACATCGCGGGCAATTCGCCGGTCACCTCACCAGCACGTATCATATGAATCAACATCGGTGGAAAATGTTTATTGACAGACAAAGCCCGCGCCAGACTCACACCTTCGCGCACACTATTGGTCGCCTCTTCAACTTGTGCCCGCATAGCGACATTGGATAAGGTTTCACGACTCGTCTGCAAGGCCTTTAAAATTGGTACGCCTGATCCTGTTGTGATCGATAATGTACTGGAGAATCGTGCTGTATTTAAACTGCGTTCAAACTTCCCATACATGGGCGCATCAAGTAACCAGGTATGCCAACGCATCTTAATTTGTGGATTCTGTAGCGCTTTGCGACATGCAAATACAAGGCCGACAATGGCGACAGCCACCATCCAACCATACGCACGTACAAAATCCGAAATCGCCAACATGATCACCGTCAGAATCGGCAATTTTTGCTTAGTATTCGCAAATACCGAAACGATTTGTGGCACCACATAGGTCAGCAAAAAAATCACAATGGCAAATGCGACGACCGTCACGATCGCCGGATAAGTAAATGCCAGTTTCACTTTTTGGGTCAATGCATTGCGACGTTCAATATAGTCGGCTAATCGCGATAGCACGCGGGACAATTGTCCGATTTGCTCACCGGAAGCGACCAGCGCGCAATAGATATCGGTAAAATCATGTTGATGCTGTTTTAAGGCATCAGATAAAGAAGACCCCGCCAAAATTTCAGATCGAACGGAAGCGATCAGATCACGGATGTACACACGTTCGGCTTGCTCAAGCAAGGCTGAAAATGCCTGCTCTAATGGCAAACCTGCTTCCAACAAGCTCGCCAACTGGCGAGTAAACAAAGCCAATTCAACGGTAGATAAATGTTCGCCAAAAAAAGCCCGCGATTTTTTAGCGTCACTACCCGCCTGAGTCGTGATTAGCTCTACCGATACCGGAACCAGGTGTTGATTACGTAAGTCAGAACGCGCCGCACGAGCACTGTCTGCGGTGAGCACACCCTTTTTGTTCCCGCCTAGTTGATCTATGGCTTCATAACGAAATGCTGGCACCTTGCTGTACTCTCTCTTCTATGTTTTTGTAGGTTCTGATCAAACTTCGCGCTATTCTTTCGTGACGCGCAACAGCTCTTCACGTGTAGTCACACCCGCATCTAACCAGCGCTGCCCGTCTTCACGCATAATCTTCATGCCATCTCCCTGTGCCGCAAGACGGATTTCTGCTTCAGAGGCTTGATGATGAATTTGCGCTGAGATTGCTTCCGTCGTTAACAGCAACTCGTACACACCTACCCGTCCCTGATAACCGGTATGACCGCACTGCTCACATCCAACCGACTTCCACACACCTGCGTCGTGCACTTTGCAATGCTTGCACAATTTACGCACCAAACGTTGCGCTACCACGCCTAACAATGAAGAAGACAGTAGGAATGGTTCTATTCCCATGTCTAACAAACGCGTTACCGCAGCGGCAGCATCATTCGTATGCAAAGTTGCCAACACCAAATGGCCAGTCAATGAAGCTTGAACAGCGATTTGTGCGGTTTCCAAATCTCGGATCTCACCGATCATAATAACGTCGGGATCTTGCCGCAAAATCGCCCGCAAGGCTTTCGCAAACGTCATATCGATCTTGGCATTAACTTGCGTTTGTCCAATACCTGCTAATTCATATTCAATAGGATCTTCGACGGTGAGAATATTTGTAGTACCCGCATTCACACGTGAGAGTGCGGCATACAGAGTGGTGGTTTTACCAGAGCCTGTTGGACCCGTTACTAACACAATGCCATGCGGCTGCGCAATCAATTGATCAAATTGCGTCAGTACTTCGGCACTCATACCAAGATGCGTCAAATCCAACTTGCCTGCTTCCTTATCCAGCAAACGCAATACAGCACGTTCGCCGTGTCCGGTCGGCAAGGTTGAAACCCGCACATCAACTGGCTTGCCACCAATGCGCAAAGTAATACGTCCGTCTTGCGGCAAACGTTTTTCGGCAATGTCCAACTGCGCCATAATTTTGATACGTGAAACTAAAGAAGCATGAATCGCTTTCTTAGGTCGAATCACGTCGCGTAAAGCACCGTCAACACGGAAGCGCACGACTGAAATTTGTTCAAACGGCTCGATGTGGATATCCGAAGCACCTTCGCGCAAGGCCTGAGTCAACAAGGCGTTAATCATACGAATGACTGGCGCATCATCAGCAGACTCTAACAAGTCTTCGATTGCAGGCATATCTTGCATCAGCTTGGCCAAGTCCATATCAGACTCCACTTCACCAACGACATCAGCGGCATCACCGCCAGAACCCGCATAGGCACGCGCAATTTCTAGCAGTAAGTCGGCATGTGGCATCACTTGCAATTGCACGCGTCCAAAACGACGCCCTGCTTCTAACACCGCACTTTGCTTAGATTGCGTCGATACTTTTAGCTCGACAGGAGCGCCTTCCAAGTCATCTCGGCGATTCGCTAAAATCGAAAAATCTCGGGCGAAAGCAAATGGCAATAATCGATTTTCTGACATACGATTTACTTGCCTTCTGATTCTGGTTTAGTCGGTGGTAGTACCCCTGGACCGTTCGGCACTAATAATTTGCCTTTTTCCATCTTTAGCAAAGACGAATTATTCTCATTTTCCATACCGCGCAAATACTGTGTACGCAAATAATCATAACGATCTAATGAGACGCTACTACTTTGTTCCGCGTTACGGATCACAGTTGGACGCAAAAACACCATCAAATTAGTCTTTTTACGTTCTTGTTTTTTATATTTGAACAAGTTACCGATGATCGGAAGATCGCCCAAGAAACTGACTTTCTCCACGCCTTCTTTCGTATCATCACCAATCAGGCCACCGAGGGCAATAATTTGTCCATCCTCAGCCAAAACGTTGGTCGACAAAGAACGTACATTAGTAATAATACCTGCCGGATTTGATGTGCTATCCACGTTAGAAACTTCCTGAACGATCGCCAGCTTCACGGTTCCACCCTCGGAAATCTGCGGCTTCACTGTCAACTTAATACCAACCTCTTTGCGATCAATTGTCTGAAAAGGATTGGCACCAGCATTACCCGAAGCTGGCGAGGTAAATTGACCGGTAATGAATGGAACGTTTTGACCAACAACAATTTTCGCTTCTTCGTTATCGAGTGTGACTAAATTAGGTATCGACAAAATATTCGAGCTTCCGTCGGTTGCCAAGGCGTGCGCCAAAGCGCCCAAGCCTAACTGGCCATTAATCTGACGAAACAAGCCAACGGTTATACCGGCACCAGGCAATGCGGACCCCACTTTACTGATATTACCTGCAGCCAAGTTCAACAGATTATTTTTTCCGGTAGCATCAAATGAGGTCGCAGCGCCGACCCGGTAGTCACTATTCTTATCGCCAGTTGCAGCCATCCATTGCACACCGAACTCATTGCCTCGATCCGCTGTCACTTCGACGATCAGGGATTCGATGTAAACTTGCGCACGACGTGCATCAAGTTGGTCGATCACACCACGCAGATGGCGATACACAGGTTAGCTTTCCGTAATGATTAAGGTATTTGTCGCTGCATCTGCCTGAATAAATCCACCGCTACCGCCAGCAGAACCTTGTGAACTACTAGAAGAACTGACAGGCAAGCTTAGACCACTCCCGGCAGACGACGAACCACCTAAGGGCTGCGCAGCGCTAGTGTTGGAACTCATACCAGAGCTGGACAAATTACTACTACCGGAATTGCTAGGCAGTGAACTATCACCACTCAAGATAGAACGCAGTGTTTGAGCCAACTTCACTGCCTCGGCATTTTTTAAATACACTACATGCACATTGCCAGGTAACTCTGTAGGCTTATCCAAACTAGCCACTAATGATTTGACCAAATTACCGCGAGCAATCGAAGGCGCTTTAATCAATACCGAGTTGGTGCGCGAATCGGCGAGGATGATAGTACGACCCGAATCTGCTGAAACTTGGCTCTCGGTCAAGCGCGACACTAAAGCTGCGATGTCGCTGGCGATTGCATGTTTAATGGGAATAATTTCCAGTTCCGGATTGGCTGGCACGTCCAACAATGCAATTACTTCGGCCATCCTGCGCATATTGTCCGCGTAATCCGTGATCACGATAGTGTTATTGCTTGGGCTAACATTGATCACATTATTCGGCGAGATCAAGGGACGCAAGACCGTTACGATATTATTTGCTGGCTCATAGTTGATGCGAAACACTTGCGTGATGATTTGATCACCTTTCACGCTCTTGGGCTGAGTGGGACCACCTTGCAGTTTGGCATCCGACTCTGGTACCACTTTAGAAAAACCATCCGAAGTCACAACCGCAAACCCTTGCATGCGCAAGTTGGACGTCAAGAGCTTGAACGCCTGCTCTTTGGTCAGAGGCTTTTCAGCCACTAAGCTTAATTGTCCTTTGACGCGTGGATCAATCACAAAGGTAGTGCCCGTGTAATGCCCGACTGCTTTAATCACAGATTCAATGTCGGCATTGACAAAATTCAAGCTGGCAGCATCACGCGCGACATCTTGTGCCATGACCGTATAAGGCAGCACAGTACTCAAACTCAATGTGGTCAAAGCCACGCCACTTATCACGATACGTTGCCATTTTTTTTGCATCACCGAGACTTCGCTTATTTTGTTCATTAACTTACTCGTCAATACGTCAACTTTTGTCGATGTTTTCATTTTATTCTTCATACTAGTGGACTCACTTATATTCTAAAGCGATGAATTGTTTGTCACCTTCTTGGCGACGTCTCCCCAGCAAATTCAATAGATTTGCCATTTTTTCTTCTTGCCCTGGTGCAGCATAAGCTTTACCAGAAAATTGAAATCTTCCCTGATTGAGCTTACCACTCCCCTCCAGCATCATGG
>CAUPNA010000189.1:0-7524 GCA_963512475.1 uncultured Undibacterium sp. | reverse complement strand
ACCTTGGCGCAAGCAATCACTGGTCAGACGGGCGAAGCATCACTGGCTCGTTTACGTGCCTATGTCGCAGGAATGAGGCTATGAAGCAAAAGCAATTTGAAATGCAAAATGAAGCCTTGTGGGATCAGATTAAAACGATACTTGAGGAAAGACATAAAAAAAAGAATGCACCTGCGCCAGTAGGGATGCAGGAGTTTCCTGCTTTATATCGACGTTTATGCCAGAACTTGGCATTAGCACTGCAACGTGGCTATTCACCAGCACTCACCGATTACTTGCAAAAAATGGTAGGCGATTGTCATCAGCTTTTGTATGGCACGGCGGTTGAACGCCCCATGACTTTACACCGTTGGTTGCTGAATGAATTTCCTCAAAGAGTGCGTGAAGAATGGCGATTGCTGCTGTTTGTCTGCCTGGCTTTTTGGGGAGTTGGCTTGTTGGTCGGTTTATTGGTCTGGTTTAATCCAGAGATGGCCTATAGTTTTTTGTCCGCCGACAAGCTTGAAAAAATGCGACAAATGTATATGTCTAGCAAAATTGGCGTCGGTCGCGGCGCAGAAGGCGATTTTGCGATGTTCGGCATGTATATTTGGAATAATATTTCTATAGATTTCCGTACCTTTGGCGCGGGTGTCTTTGGGGGCATCCCTGCACTTTACATCATGGGTGTCAATGGCTTAAATATGGGCGTTGTGGCTAGCTGGTTAAGCGCCGATCCTGCCACACGTCATAATTTTTGGTCCTTTGTGATTACCCACGGTAGTTTTGAAATCGTTGGTATGCTGCTATCTGGCGTGGCAGGTATGCGTTTAGGTTTTTCTTTAATTCAACCGGGACGCCTCAGTCGCAGGCGTGCTTTGTATGCAGCCAGTCAGCGTATGTTTCCCGTCTTGGTTGGTGCCTCAATATTGACTTTCATCGCGGCGCTCTTCGAAGCTTTTTGGAGCGCTAGCCCTGTCATTCCGCATTCAGTTAAATATGCTGTCGGCGCGCTATGTTGGTTATTAGTGATAGGTTTCTTTATTTTCGCTGGTCGGGTCAGGCGCTAAGGCTATGCAACTCGATCAACTACAAATCGATTTACGTCCACGCCCAAATGCTCAGGCTCTAGATCTGGGCTTTGCTTTGTTACGTAGCAACGCCGCCGTAGTTTACATCACATGGTTAATGTTATGGTTACCGACGATTTTCTTGTGTGGTCTAGCGGCTTACTTCCTGCCTCGTATAGGATTCTTTGGCGGTGCTTGGTGGCTGCTAATTGCGTGGTGGATACGTCCTTTGTTGGAACGAGCACCACTGTATATTCTATCGCGCCGAGTGTTTGGCGAAAGTGTGAGTTGGCAACAGGCGCTTAGGGCATGGCCAAGTCAATGCGGCGGCGGTTGGTTTCGCTTACTAGGATGGTGGCGACTGTTTTCTGGCGGTCGCGGCTTATATCAACCGATCTGGCAACTCGAAGGCGCACGCGGAAAAGCAGCTGCGAATCGCATCCGCGTCATTGGAAATAAAACGATAGGCTCGGCGACTTGGTTTGGCATCGCCTGCGCTCATTTTGAGGGTTTGTTGCAGCTTGGACTATTTGCCTCGATTGGGCTTTTTATGAGTGATGATCACATGGTCAATCCACTCACTTTCTTTACTTCTAGCGTAACAGGCCCCAACTCATCACTTTGGCTGTTTTTAAGCTTTGCGGCTTATGCGATTTCAGCTGGCATCATAGGACCGGTTTTCGTCGCATGTAGTTTTACTTTGTACTTGAATCGCCGCGCATGTCTAGAGGCGTGGGATATAGAAATTATGCTACGTCAAATAGAAGCGCCGCAGGTTAAGAAAAAGAGCACTCATACAAAAATACTTGCAGGAATTTTGATCGTTTGTTTTTCCAGTTTCTTATTTCCTTCTAAGGATGTGTACGCTGCAGATCAAGCAACGCCTATCAAACCCAATTCTGAAGATAAATGCGAAAAACCAAAATGGCTGAAAGAAAACTCAGGTGAGCGCGGCGAACCACAAAGCAAACAACAACAAGAAATCAGAAAAGATATCGATACGATTTACCAAGCTGAAGAGTTGCGCCCTTACTTATGTCAAGAGATATGGAAGCGTCCCGACAAAACGGCACCCAAGCGAGACAAAGTTGATCTTAGTCTACTTGCCATCGTGCTTAAATACATCGCGATTATCGCTGGCGTGTTTTTTGTTGGCTGGCTCTTATTTCGTTATCGCTCGCAAATCTTTGGCTTCACTTTACCTGAGCGCAAACGCTTCGCGACCGAAGTCGGTGGCTTAGATATTCGACCAGAATCACTGCCTGACGATATTAGTGGCAGTGCACTGAATCTTTGGAAAAATGGGCAGCAGCGTGCGGCTATTGCTCTTTTGTATCGTGCCACACTGTCACGCTTAGTGAATGAACATGAAATGCAAATCAGTCAGGGCGCTACCGAAAATGATTGCCTGCGTTTAGCAAAAATTGCGCATAGTTTACATGAGTTAGATTTGCCTCGACTGCGCATCACGGAGACCTGCACTACCATCTGGCTAAATGCGGCTTACGCACATCGATTTCCAGACAATATCGCTTTGCTATGCCAAGATTGGGACAGGGAATTTGCGGGCGTCAAGGCAAATTTTTCAAAGCGCACAACAAACGACGAAGCGGCAAAAAACGGAGTATCGATATGAGTAAATATCTCAAATCGTTACGCCTATCGAAGGGGATGAGTGCGGTAAGCCTTGTCTGGATAATTCTAATTGCCATACTCGTTGGTGGCATGGTGTGGTGGGTATCGACACTAGAAAAAACCTGGATCGCGCGAGAAAACCCGTCAACCGAGTTCACCAAAAACCCGATGATTGCGGCTACGCGCTTACTGGAAAAACGTCAGTATCAGGTGCAACTAGCGCCCGTATTGACCGAAAACCTAATCAAGAGCGCGCCCAAAGGAACACTCATTATTGCGGATAACGACGGCTTTATGAGTAAGGATCAAACCAATGCCCTCTTCACTTGGATAGCGCAGGGAAATACTTTAATTACCTTTCCCAAACTGTCGACGCTAACAGTGCAAAAACCAGCCACAGAAGCAAGAAAGGATATCGATCCCGATGATGAAGAGGACGACGATAGCGATGCAAAAATCGATCCCGAGGAAACTGATCAAATAGAAGCGAATGCACCAGACGATGCAACTGAAGGCACGTCAAACCAAAAAAACAAACGGATTGCAACGCCACTAATTCGCGACCCGGTTGGTGACTATTTGGGCGTCTCTACGTTCTACGACGAACGCGCCGGTGTTAAATACTTTCATAGCGTATTAATAAACATGCCGGGTGTTTCCTATCCTTTGAAATTGCGCAAGCCTAGCTTCCTCAAACTAAAATCAAGCGCCAATAGCCGCACACCATTATTTACCGATGAGCACAACGATGTTTTGCGAGTCTACGCCGTCGGCAAAGGGCATATCGCCGTGCTCTCCGAAAATATATTTGAACTACAAGGCTTACGGCATTACGACCATGCTGAGCTACTTTTGGGCTTAATTAAACTCAATCCCAAAAATCAAGGCGTCACGATAGTACAAAGACTCAAGATACCTACCTGGTACGAATTGTTATGGAATGCCTTCCCCGTCGCACTGTGCTTACTCGCGGTCGCGATTGCACTTCTATTTTGGCGCACGGTCACACGCTTTGGCCCACTCTTACCTGAAACAAATTGGGAACGCCGCTCATTAATGGAACACATCGAAGCAAGCGGTCGCTGGGCTTGGAGCACGGCCGTCGGACGCGATTTATTGCTGACTGCGGTTCGTATATCCACCAAGCAGGTGCTAAAAAAACGTGCACCCGAATTACAAAACCTGTCCGTCAACGACCAACTGCTGCGTTTAGCGCAAATCTGCCAAATCGATCATGAGCACTTAGCACATGCATGGCATGACGCGGCATCCAGTAATCCCCAACTATTTACCCGCCAGATTCAACACCTCCAACAATTGAGAGCGCATTATGAGCACTAATCCTAGTTCGGTTGAAAACCATACCGCGAACAATACCCCTGCTGCCGCGACAAATACCTCAGGCCTCGCACCAGAAAAATACCAACAAGCTTGCGACATCGTCAGTCGTATGCGTGAAGAAATACAACGCGCTGTAGTTGGTCAGCATGATGTGGTCGATCAAGTCTTAGCGTGTTGCCTGGCTGGTGGTCATATTTTGTTAGAAGGCGTGCCCGGCTTAGGTAAAACTTTATTGGTAAAGGCTTTAGCCAAGACTTTTTCTGGACAATTTTCACGGGTGCAATTCACTCCTGATTTGATGCCTGCTGACGTTATGGGCCATGCAATCTACGATATTAAAAATCAGACATTTAGCGTGCGCAAAGGGCCCGTTTTTACCAATCTTTTACTCGCCGACGAAATTAACCGGGCACCAGCTAAAACGCAATCAGCCTTGCTCGAAGTCATGCAAGAGCGCCAAGTTACGATTGAAAATGAATCGCATAGTTTAGACGCTCCTTTCATGGTATTGGCAACGCAAAATCCACTGGAAAGTGAAGGCACCTACCCTTTACCGGAAGCGCAGTTAGATCGTTTCTTAGTGAAATGTCACATCGACTACCCTAGCGAAAAAGAAGAATTGGCGATGTTACATATCGTCACCCATAAGCGCATAGGCGATGGATTAGACGTCAAGCAAGTGAGCACGATTATCAAGCCAGAAACCATCATCGCCCTACAACAAATCGTGGCGCAGATCAGTGTGGACGATGCGGTCGCCAACTACGCCGTGCGTATCGTGCGGGCGACCCGCGATTGTCCGGGAATTTCTATCGGTGCGGGACCTCGCGGCAGTATTGCCTTGATCCGTATCGCTCGTGCATTCGCGCTGTTAAACAAGCGTGACTTCGTAACACCAGATGACATCAAGACTGCCTGTTTGCCGGTATTGCGTCACCGCGTTGCTTTATCACCGGAAAGCGAACTCGACGGCTTGAGCAGCGATAATATTCTAAGCAACCTGATCGAACAAATTCCTGCACCGCGCGCCTAAACTAAAAATCTAAAGAAGTAGAAAGACCTATCGTATGACGCCTTCACGTCGCTTGTTGTTGATCTTTTTTGCGTTGGTTGCACTAGGCTTTTTACAGCTATTGATACCGCAAATTGCGGCTTATGTCTGGGCACCACTTGGCCTTTTGGCTTTATGCACGCTCGCCGATGCTTGGGAGCTAAGGCGCGCACCGGATATCAGTATTACCCGCACTTTGCAAGGTGTTTGGCCCGTCGATGTTTGGAACAGTGTCACCTTAACGATACACAATCATAGTCAATACAAAATACACTTAGACCTAATAGACGATTACCCGACCGCTTGGCAGCTAGAAGGTTTGCCGCATACGACCGTGGTCGCCGCTAACGGCTTTACCTCGATCACCTATCAGCTACGTCCAAATAGCCGGGGCGATGCCCAATTCGGCCAGCCCTTCGTCCGTGTGCGTGCTTTTTATCAATTATGGGAGCGTCAATTTCGCATCGGCGAAACCCATGCTGTCAAAGTGTTTCCAGATTTTTCTAATTTATTAGGCAACAGCTTACACGCAACCGATAGACGCTCTCCGACAGTAGGCGCGATACGGAAGCGTCGTCGTGGCGAAGGAACCGATTTCCGACAACTGCGCGATTATCGCCAAGGCGATAGCCAACGCTCTATCGATTGGAAAGCGACCGCGCGCTATCAAAAACCGATAAGTCGAGAGTACCAAGAAGAACGCGATCAGCAGATTATCTTTTTACTTGATACCGGGCGCCGCATGTTGGCACAAGATGGCGTCACGAATCATTTTGACCACGCGCTCAACGCCATATTAACTCTCAGTTTTATCGCGCAAAAACAAGGCGATGCGATTGGATTGATGACGTTTGGCGGCGATAGTCGCTGGTTAGCACCGCACAAAGGACGTGTGGGTTTGGATAGAATGCTGGCCGGCGTTTATGACCTGCAAGCGAGCGAAGTCGCACCCGATTACACCTTGGCCGCTAGTGCACTATTAAATAAACTAAACAAACGCGCTTTCGTCGTTCTTATTACTAATCTTCGCGACGAAGATGACCAAGCCATGCGTACCGCCTGCGAGCTACTCTCAACTAAGCATTTGGTGTTGTGCGCGAGTTTAAGAGAAAAATCATTGGATAACGCCTTAAGCACACCAGTACGACAATTTCCTGATGCGTTACGATATGCGGCAAGCACGCATTATTTACAGCAACGGGAACAAGCCATAAAACGTTTGGGCATACGTGCTACACAATTGATTGACATTCTTCCCGAACGGCTGAGTTTCAGTCTGGTGAACCGCTATTTAGAGATCAAAGAGAGTGGTGCTTTGTAATCAAGCTAATAAAAGCACCAAGCAGACTTTGATTCACTTGAAGTAAGCAAATTGGGGGTGAGCATATATTCAGGTTCGCCGTTAGCAATTTCTAATTAGCAATTCGAAATCAAAAATACAGTCTGACCAAGGTGAACATCACCATACCAAAAATGATAGTCAATAGCATGTCTTTCTTCCACAAATAGAAGATAGCTGCGGCGGTTCCGGCAATTAATTTAGGATTATGCAAGCTGGTGATGAGTTGATTATCATTGATAAAAAAATCCGGAACGACAATCGCTGCTAGCGCACAGCTAGGTGCATAGCGCAAAGCTTCTTGCACCCGTTTTGGCAAATTAATATGGTGACCGACCACCCAAAATGCACTGCGATCGATGATAGTCGCGACAGTCAGCAGAATAATGACGATCCAGATTTCGATATCACTCATCGTGATTCTCCTGCGAAACCATGGAAGCAGCGGGTTCAAAATGCTCTTCTACCCACATCGCGACGGTCATGCCTATCAATACCGCAAGTAACAAACCTAATTTATACGGCAGATCGTACGCCACTACGGAGATAACACCTGCAACGACCACGCCGACAAAGCCAGGGCGATTTCGCATTAATGGTAGCAAAATACACAAAATTGCTAAGGTACCTGCAAACCCCAATCCCCAATGCATAGGCACTTGGCTTCCAGCCAATATGCCCAAAATTGACCCCGCTTGCCAAACAAACCAATTCGGTACAATTAAGCCTTTTAAATACGAAACCTGATCGCGCTCTTCTTTAGCGTTCTGCCACATCCTTGGAAACCGTTGCATAAACAAAGGTGCCGATATATCTCCGGTCAAAAAACCTAAACAAGTGCGATGCATCCACGGTAAATGCGCAAATCGTGGCGCGACCAACGCGGACATAATCAGAAAACGTAAATTAACGATCAGTGCCGTCGCAAAAATCACCCAGATCGGCGCATTCGCCACGATCAAAGGCAAAGCTGCCAATTGCGCAGAACCAGCGAACACCAGAAGCGTCATCCCAAATGCCTGTGGCAAACTCAAGCCTGCTTTGATCATAGCGATACCGACCACCATGCCCCAAGCAGCCATCCCAAATAAGGAGGGCGCGGAAGCTTT
>CAUPNA010000188.1:0-7634 GCA_963512475.1 uncultured Undibacterium sp. | reverse complement strand
TACTTGACGAATTTTCATCGTCGCTTTTAAGGAGGTTGGGAATACCAAGTTGCGGGAAGATAATTCTGCACTTAGTCCCTTAATAAATTCAAACTCTGATTCTCTCTGATTCATTTGGAGTAATTAAAAATAATTCAATAATGATTCAACAATGATTCAATTGATGACGACATCTACTATAGCAAGCTTGTGTTTATTTTGATTATTCCTATACTGAAATAGTTCAATGAGCAAAAATGAGCTTAAATAGTCTTCCCTTAAATGTTCATTTAAGTAGCCAATCTCATCGCATTCCTATCATTTCCTATAGTAAAACAAATGACGCGCACAGTGTCACTATCCAAGAAGAATCTCTATTTTCGTCCGGATATTTCCATCATTTCCGAAATTTAGCCACATGAGCATTGGCAAATTTAAATGAATTGACAAGATTTAATTGGGAGGCAAGAAACTTTCTGGTAACCTAACTAAAAGGCTCAATAGCAGACAAGGGGGAAAGCATGTTTACCGAAGACGATTTTGTTGCAGTCAGCAAATTTTTAAAGCTGGGGGTGAGAATTTCCTTAAAAAACCCCATGGGACAATATCCTGTATTTGCGACTAACTTTCCGAATCCCAAAGGTGGTATGGTAAAAATAGAAACGACCAATTTATATGACATCGAACGTAAATTGAGAGTTTTACTTGCCAGTGATGTTCCCGTCAAAACCAAACTCACCCCTTTTACTTATTTAGGCACCAACTTTGAAGGTGTACTTTATTGCACCAAAGGTACCAATGATTATGTTGTGCAAGAAACCAAAAATCTATTTGGATCACCCTCCAATGCAATCATTCGTTCGGCTGAGCATTTTATACAATTGCTGCAATAAGCAGCTTCAAACTTTGGAAATTGAAAGTAGCACATGACTGCCTCGTTGAGTAACGAAGAAATCGAGGATAAATATTTCCTATCAAGTCAGGTCGAAATTTTAAGTGTCCTGAACGAACTCGCCCATAGACGTGAACCAATCTCGGTCTACTTCAATGACGGGCAACATTTTATCCTGACCGTTCTATTGTCCGCCAGACCAGATGGGTTGGTGTTTGATTTGGGCGGAGATGAAAAAGCCAATCGTTTACTAGTGAAAGCACAGCAATGTGTGTTTATTGGGTTTCCTGATGGCGTGAAGATACAGTTTACTGGGCTCAACCCTGAACGCTTTATGTGGGGTGATCAGGAAGCGTTATGGGTGTCAATTCCCGAGCGCATTGTTCGTCTACAGCGGCGTGACACTTACCGAGTCTTACTACCCATCGTCAAACCACCGCACGCGAAACTATATGATGATGACGCAAAACTTCTGGGGGAATGGCGTATTCATGATCTCAGCGTCGCTGGATTTAGCATCTACACTGAGGGTGAGCCCCCATTCAAAGCTGGAGAGATGATTCCGCAGGTGACCATTAACATCGCAGCAAAGTCCCCCTTGTTTTGCCCGGTAGTGATCAGGCATATCACCATGATCGAACGCACGCGACTCGGTAAATATCAAGTTGGATTTAATTTCGTCGATCTGCCACATGCGATGGACATTGCCATTCAAAAAACGATATTGCATATTGAGTACGAACGACACAAACTGCAAGGTAAGTGAGCGCATGCAACAAAGTTCTTTGTTCATCCCTTCGGAACAAGGTGAAATAATCGCCCTTCCTGATGCTGATTTACATTATTTCCCAAACTTCTATAGCGCAAATGAAGCTGATTGTTTATTTGAGCTTCTGCGTGCGGACACACCGTGGCGACAAGATAGCATACGCATCGCGGGAATGCAGCGACTACAGCCGCGACTCAGTGCCTGGTATGGTGATACAGATGCTGAGTATACTTACTCTGGATTGCATTTAGTGCCATTGATGTGGAGTGCACCGCTACTCGATATGAAGACAAGACTAGAAGCTAGCTGCGAGACGCGCTTTAACAGCGTGCTATTAAACTATTACCGCGATCAACAAGACAGTATAGGCTGGCATAGCGACGATGAAGCAGAGCTAGGTTCTACACCTATCATCGCTTCTTTAACTTTAGGTGCCAGTCGAGAATTTGCCTTTAAGCATAAAACCCGTAAAGAATTACGCTACAAAATCAAACTAAGCCATGGCAGCGTGCTAGTCATGCAAGGCAATACCCAGACTCATTGGTTACATGCAATCGCGAAAGAAAAAGCAAGCGTTGGGCCTCGTATCAATCTGACTTTCAGACGCATTTTCAACGAAAAATCAGGTGCAAAATAGCTTAGCGTCCGCTCTACTTACACCCAGATTTCCTCCTTCATTTTCTCGATATTTATCTCATTTTCGTCATTTACCGACCACGTACCGTCATTCGCCGAATAAGGAATGACTTCCTAAATCGACTGCTTTATCTTAACGATGTGGCGCAAACAGTACGGCGCAGATAGATTAAAAAATTGACTAAGCACTTAACAGTAAATAGAGATAAAGACGAAAGGAAACATCATGTCAGAGCAAACTACAACACAAAATACAGCACACACATCAGGACAATCTGTAGCATCAAAGCGCAAACACAAAGATAGTATTCACATGGGCATCATGCTGGTTGCGATCGGTTTTTTCTTTTTGCTCGATCGCTTGGATTACATTGTTGCTCGTGATTATTTCAAATACTGGCCTGCCCTCATCGCTTTTTCTGGCGTGATCTGCGTCGTACGAGCAGAACGCATGTCAGAAGTACTTGATGGTTTTTTTCAGATTGGACTGGGTGCTTGGTTATACGCTGTGACACAACATTTGTATGGCCTGACGTTTGCAAATAGTTGGCCCGTGTTTGTTATTGCAGCGGGCTTGAATATGGTGTTCAAATATTTCCTCGACAAGCCAAACAACTAAGTAAGATGAAATGACTTCAAACTTATTGAACTCCATTTCAAACTATTGATACCCATTTTAAGAAAAGAGCAAAATTATGAAAAACGCTAATCCACAACAAAGACTCATACTCGGGGCAATTATCATCATCATCGGTGCCCTCGCCCTGGTGGACAACCTACGCCTATTTAACACCCGCGATATCATTCAATTTTGGCCTACCGTCTTTATCGTATTTGGCTTACTGAAATTATCACAAGCCAATTCACGCTCTGGCTATTTGATTGGTGGTGGTTTGGTGGCAGCAGGCACTATCATCACCTTGAACCGTCTTGGCATCATTAATTTTAATATGCGTGACTGGTGGCCTTTGTTATTAATCGGCGCTGGCTTAATGGTGATCTTCAAAGATAAATCCACAAAATTACTTGATATGGTCAAACCGAACACGACGCCGATCACATCTGATTCAAAAGTAGATATCGTTGCGCTCATGAGTGGTAATCAAGGTAATGTGGCATCTAATGACTTTCAAGGTGGCTCAATCACAGCAATCATGGGCGGTGTTGAGTTGGACTTACGAAATGCGACGATACAAACAGAAGCCGTAATAAATGTCACAGCATTTTGGGGTGGTATTGTTTTAAAGATCCCAAGTGACTGGACGGTGGTCAATAATGGCATGGCCTTCTTAGGTGGCATTGAGGACTCTAGCGTGCCGTCCATGAATGCAGGAAAACGCTTAGTGATTACTGGTATGGCAGTGATGGGCGGCGTAGAAATTAAGAACTAATTTGTATCAAATAGCCTGAAAAACCTATAGTGTTCTAGCATGCGCGTTGTCGTGATAAATCTATGACAGCGCGCCATCCTGTTTATAAAACTGAAATCCATTAACACGAATGTCATGAACCCCTTCCTGTCAAATTTTCGGACTATTTCGCTAACCTATGCCATATGGTTAATGACAGGTTGTCTGCTGGCTGCCTTGCTAGTGTTGACGAATACGAGCTTATGGGCGAATGCACTACTTTTCGCGATTCCAACTATGTTGGCGTTCGGTGTATTAAGTACCTCCGCCTATTATGTCAGTCGCTCTTTACCTATGAAGAAGCGCCGTTTTCTGCAGGTTTTTGGAATATTCGGTGGTACGGCTTTTCTGTATGGTGCAATCTGGCTTTGGCTATGCTACCTGTGGAATAAAGCGACCTGGCTGTTCGATGAAAGTTGGGCTGGCATTCATTTCAATCAACACATTCCAGGTCTACTATTTATCATCGGAAGCTTGCTCTTCCTATTGTCGATTCTGATCTATGACGTACTGATCGCCTTAGAGAATATCCGTTTAGCCGAGCGCCGAGAAGCTGCTTCTGAAGTGTTGGCACGCGATGCAGAGCTTCAAGTCTTGCGCACGCAAATCAACCCTCATTTTCTGTTTAACAGTCTCAATTCCATCAGCGCACTAACGACGATAGATGCGGCTGGTGCTCGCAGTATGACAATAGAACTGGCACAATTTTTTAGACAGACTTTAGCCCTTTCCGAAAAACAAAAAATCACGCTAGCGGAAGAAGTCGCTCTATGTAATCACTTCCTATCAATAGAAAAAATTCGCTTTGGTAAAAAGCTGCAGGTTGAGATGGAGATAGATCCAGATTCAACGGTGTGCTTACTACCCCCCATGCTGCTACAACCTTTGCTGGAAAACGCCATCAAACATGGCATTCGAGATCTAGTAGATGGTGGCACGATCGTCGTCACCAGCAAAGTGCGAGAACCATGGCTCTATATCGCAATAGAAAATCCTATCGATATACAAAGCAAGAACTTAGCCCAAGGTACAGGCACAGGCTTGAAAAATTTGCAGGCGCGCTTGCTTAGCCTTTACGCAGAAAAATCCCGCGTCGAATGGCGCGCAGACAATGCGATGTTCCGGGTCGAAATTACCCTGCCGCTTGAACAAACAAATTGATCCAACCTCATTCAATCAAAGAAAAATCATGACCACGCCTATCCTACGCGCCCTCATCATCGATGACGAAGATCTAGCCCGTCGTCTGACCAAAGAATATCTATGCAACCACACTGACATAGAAATCATAGGTGAATGTGAAAATGGTTTGGAAGCGGTAGATGCTATCAGTACGCATCACCCCGATCTGATTTTTCTTGATATCCAAATGCCTAAATTGAATGGCTTTGAAGTCTTAGAAGCCACTGGCCGTAAAGAAGGCATCATTTTTACAACCGCCTACGATCAATATGCATTAAAAGCCTTTGACCAACATGCGATCGACTATTTATTGAAACCCTATTCCCAACAACGCTTCGATGAAGCACTCCAAAAGGCACGTAAATTACTGGGACAAAACAGCCATGTAGTAAAAGAACTGGTAGCGCAAGCCAATGCCAAACCAGAGCGTCTAATCGTCAGGGATCGCGGTCAAACGCACATTATTCCAATCGAAAAAATCGACTACATCGAAGCCCAGGATGATTATGTGCAAATTCACTTTGACGGCAAGTCTTTACTCAAAACACAAAGCCTTTCCGATTTAGAAAAACAACTCAATCCCGCTCATTTTGTGCGTATCCATCGTTCAACCATCATCCGTCTTCAAGCACTCAAATGTCTAGAACGTGCGAACAAAGACAGCTATCAAGCGATAATGCATGTCGGTGTTAATCTTCCGATTAGTCGTTCTGGCTATGACCGCATCAAAGGAATGCTGTAAAGTGCTGCTCTTCCTGTTTTAGACTCCAACAAGAGTCGACATCGGTTTCATCCTAGACGAGCATTATGACTATCATCATCAATCAACAACTCCGCGATTACATCGATCCACTCACCACACATGAATACCTAGCGTTAGAACGCAGCTTACTCAAAGAGGGCTGCCGCGATGCCTTGGTACTCTGGGGGGAAACCTTAATCGACGGGCACAATCGCTATAGCATCTGCCAAAAGCACGGCATACCCTTTCAAACCAAGCAAAACGATCAATTTCAAAGCATAGAAGACGTCATGCTGTGGATGATAGACAATCATCTGGCGCGTCGTAGCGTTTCCAGCTTTCAGCGTGGCGTACTCGCTTTGCGCAAGAAAGAAATTATCACGACCCGTCGCAAAGATAAAACCAGCAAAGAAAAAGCCGAAGAAGCGGAACAAGCAGCACGCGAACCTGACCCCGTCTCCGTCGAAACCCGCGACGAAATCGCCAAAGTAGCAGGCTTAAGCAAACCGGCGGTGGCACAGATAGAAAAAATCCGTAAAGCCGCGACACCTGAGTTGGTAGAAGCTGTCAGGGCAGGCACTATTTCCATTAATACTGCGGCCACTATCGCTTCACTCCCAAGCGAGCAACAAGTAGCTGCTGTCGCGGGCGGAAAAAAAGAATTGCAGCAAGCGGCACGCCAATTGCGCCAAGTACGCACACCCCGAATTAGCGTTGAAAACGACAGCAATCAGACCGATCCTAGTCACAGCGAGGTTAGTACAGCTGAAAGTAAGCATAGTTCAGCGCCTGCCTCGTCCGAACTGGAACGCCTGCGTGCCGAAAATCATGCTTTGAAAATACAAATTGCAGAATTAACAGCACAACTCGCAGCAGTTCGCCCTGAATCACTCTAAACAAGCCGATTCGAAAAAATTGTTTGGGTCTCAGCTGATCGCGAACCTAGTGAAATTTCTCCAAAATTCGGCCAAACTCAGCAAAATAGCGCAAAAATGGGCTTGAAATCGCCCATTTTGCCCATAATTAGCTTTAGTTTTCAAAATCCAGTTTCACTTATCTCCACCTTATTCAATTGTTAGGAACATCATGACTATTAGCGTCAACGGCACAGAAATCAACGAAGCCACCATCAATGCTGAAATGGATCGTGCCCGCTCTGCTGGCCACCCAGAAGGCGAACAATTACGTGATAGCGCGATTCAGGAGTTAATATTGCGCAATCTGATGTTGGCAGAAGCAGCCAAATTGGACATTAATGTTGGTAACGAAGAAGAAATCATAGGCTCATTGCTAGAGCAAGAAGTGGCGTTTGCCGAAGTGGATGAAGCCACTTGCCGCACTTTCTACGAAGAAAACAGTGGTAGCTTCAAACAAGGTGAAATGGCAGCTGCCAGCCACATCCTATTTACACCAGGCGAGGGTTTAGCGGCAAGTTTGGTTAAAGCCAAAGCGGAAGGTATTTTGGCAGATCTGCAAAAAAATCCAAGCGCATTCGCGGCAATGGCGAGCGAACATTCCGCTTGCCCATCCGGCAAAGAAGGTGGCGCTTTAGGTCAGTTTGGCCGTGGTCAGATGGTGCCAGAATTCGAACAAGCGGTTTTCAGTATGGAACCGGGTAATATCGCGCCAGAATTGATCGAAACTCAATTCGGCTTCCACATCATCCAGGTCACTGAACGCAACGGCGGCGATCTGGTTAGTTTTGATGAAGTCAAAGAACGCCTGCAAGCCTACTTGACCGATTTAGAAGGTCGCAAAGCAACACACGCTTATCTGGCACAATTAGTCAGTGCAGCAAAAATCGAAGGCTATGAATTGCCCGCATTCGCGTAATTCAAATGATGCTTGCGTTGATGAAAAATTAAATGCAAGCAAGCACAATCAGTAGTTCCAAAACGCACCCTGCATAATTCAATTATGATGGTGCGTTTTTTCTTCTTTGTAACCATTTTGTCCTCCCCAAAAAAAGGCTCTTTATGACATCTCCTATGTATTCCACTTCTGTCCCTGTTTTTAAACAAATGC
>CAUPNA010000187.1:0-7670 GCA_963512475.1 uncultured Undibacterium sp. | reverse complement strand
TGCAGAATTCGTTATCAGTAGAACCACCCATCAACACGGTATCGCGATCAGCAAAATCATTTGTCAATTTGGCGAATTCTACGATTTCAGTTGGGCAAACAAAGGTGAAATCTTTTGGGTAGAAATAGATAACTTTCCATTTACCTGGGAAAGACGCTTCAGTGATTGTTTCAAAAGCGGATACACCATTTTCTTCGTGATGATTAAAACCTGGCTTAGCTGCTGGTACGCTAAATGCGTCGAGTTTTTGTCCTACTGTTTTCATTGATTTCTCCTGATGATGAACATGGGTGTTTCAGTTTAAATCTCGCCAGTGATTTTACGTTTTATTCTTACGCTCAACCCCAGCAAGGAATCTTTCGGCAGTATAGCCTGAACTACATTGAGGCAAAGTTTATCACTATCAATTACCACAATCCAATAGTTTATTTCTAAATTTGTTTTAGGGAAACGCTAATGACGCGTTTTTAATCTGCCTTCCCCCGATGAAAAAATGAATCTGAATAATCATAATTGAGATTGACTAAAAGTGTGTGACAGATTGAATTTTCTTCCTAGCTGACTAAAGTCGATAAGTCTGCACTGACTATTTTGTCTCTGTAAGTGGTTTTGGCTTTGCAAATTACGATCTACATAATGCAAAACCACTATTCTCAAACACTCTGCGGCTATAATCGCGGTTCTTAATTACTGTGATGAGTCTGCCGTGTCCGACCGTTTAGCCGTACTTCCGCAATATTTTTTGCCTAAATATTTACTAACTACTTTTGCTGGTCTGGTTGCGAACGACCGTGGTGGCAAGCGTACGACGCGCCTGATTAATTGGTTTGTCAAAAAATACAATGTCAATATGCTGGAAGCTGCAAATCCTGACACAGCAAGCTATGCCAGCTTTAATGAGTTTTTCACGCGTCCTTTGCGCTCTGATGCGCGTCCAATTACCCCCGCAAAATATGCATGCCCGGTAGATGGTGCGATTAGTGAGTTTGGCTCTATCAATCAAGGGCAAATTTTTCAAGCGAAAGGTCATCTTTTTTCGACCACAGCGCTGGTAGGCGGGGATACCAATTTAGCCGCACGATACCACGATGGTCAGTTCGCCAATATTTATTTGAGTCCGCGCGACTATCACCGCATCCACATGCCTTGTGACGGTCGATTAAAGCGCATGATTTATGTGCCAGGCGAGTTATTTTCCGTCAATCCTACTACTGCACGCGGGGTACCAGGCCTTTTCGCACGTAATGAGCGGGTTGTTTGTGTATTTGAATCGCCGCATGGTGAATTTATCCTTGTTCTAGTAGGCGCAACGATCGTCGGCAGCATGCAAACAGCATGGCACGGCATCGTCAATCCACCGCGCACGAATGAAGTACGTGAATGGACTTATAACGATCAAGAGATCCGGTTGAAAAAAGGCGAAGAAATGGGGCGATTCTTACTCGGCTCTACTGTCGTTATGCTGTTCTCTAAGGAAAGTATGCAGTTCAATGCAACATGGAAACCAGCAGGAGCGGTTCGTTTGGGCGAGGAAATGGGCTGTTAAGGCATATGAACAAAAAATAAAGCAATGAACCATAAGCCCAGACTCGTTTTTGGTCTTCAAAACTAAATGTGATCAGAGCAGCTAGCCGCGCTGCTTTAATCCTAGTCTATATCCATGCCCCCCCTGACTTGCGTTTGCAATTGCAATTGAGGTATCGCAAACATCAACTTCTGCAACGCACAAATTTCTTGCAGTTCGCCACAATTTGATACATAATCTAAATACGAATTATTCTTATTTAGATTAAATCGTACTCAATCCTACTTGAGTCACCTATCAATAAGGCAGAACATCATGAATACGCTGCAACAGGCACCATTACCACGTCAATTTGCGACCGGATCTTTGATTGCAATCGCACACTTGGTCGTATTTGGTTTAATCGTATTAAATCCTGTTGCGCGTTTTCAAAACAAGCCAAAAGAAACCATCGTCATGATGGTACCGAGCATGTTGCCGCAACCACAAGTGCGTGTAGCTAAAGCCGAGAAAACACCGCCCGTTCGAAATATCGTGACACCAGTGATTCCCCAGATTGCCGTAAAAAGCGATATTGAGAATGCGATCCAAGTTGCGCCTGCGGTTGCCGATATTCCAGCGCCAGTTAACCCAATACCCGTAACGCATACACCAACCATTGCCAAGGCAGAACCAATTGGCCCCAAAGTAGTTAGCGCAGTTGAATACATAAATGCACCGCAAGCGGACTATCCCGCCATGGCACGTCGCCTCGGCGAAGAAGGCCGTGTCGTGATGCAAGTTTTAGTGAACGATAAAGGTCGCGCTGAAAAAGTAGAAATCCTGAAATCTTCAGGTTTTGCGCGCCTCGATGAATCTGCTAAATTGGCTTTATTACGCGCCCTGTTCAAGCCTTATGTTGAAGATGGCAAAGCGACGATGGTATTGGCAACCGCCAGCATTAATTTCTCATTGCGCGGCTAATTACTATAGTCTAGGACGGCTTGCCCTAGTTTGAGTCGAAAAAAAGCATGTGCGAGCACATGCTTTTTTATTTTCGACACATGAAATTAACAACTTATTCTGGTGTGGTTTCTTTGAATGAAGGGCGATCAGATAATTTATCAAACAACTTAGCAAGATTAGAATAATCATCATGCCATTTAATTTCTGGAAAACGGAAAGCTAACCATCCAACACAACAAGCGACACTAATATCAGCTAAAGTTAAATGGTTGCCAACACAAAAGCCCGACTCCCCCAATCCTTGCGACATTGATTTCAAACCGGCATTCACTTTATCCAGCTGGCGATTGACCCAAACCTCACTCTGCTGTGCAGGATCACGCATAGTACGTTCAGCACGAATTAAAACCGCTGCATCCAAAATACCATCGGCCAAGGCTTCCCAATTCTTTACCTCGGCACGTTCACGCCCATGCGGTGGAATCAATTTACCGACTGGCGTCAAGGTATCTAGATACTCGACAATCACGCGCGAATCAAACATCGCACCACCGTCCTCCATCAACAAGCACGGCACTTTGCCAAGTGGATTGGATTGCTGGATTGCTGTATCCGCCGCCCAGACATTTTCCAACAGCAAGGCGTAATCCAATTTCTTCTCCGCCATCACCACGCGAACTTTTCTTACGTAAGGACTTGCAAGGGAGCCAATGAGTTTCATAGTGCTTTCACATAATCAAAGTTTTTACCAAGGGAAATTATATCATTGCTGCTTAAGGTCAAAGTCTTAACCACACCACAAAGATGCCATCGTGACAATAATTAACATAAGAATTAGGCGCCTAAAAATGGTAAAATCTGAGGTTACCCGGATTAATCTGAAGAAACAGGCTATGGCTTTGGCTTTCACAAGCGGTCATCACAAGATGACAATCACGAGCCGCAACCAGAAAATTTCTTTCAGTACATTCAGCAGCCAAACTCATTCCGTCTTCAATTATCTCAACTACTCTTCTCTTCATCATGTCTCTTTCTACTCTCTCTGCCCTCTCCCCCCTGGATGGACGCTATGCGTCTAAAGTTGATGCTTTGCGCGCCACGCTGTCTGAAGCTGGCTTCATGCATCATCGCGTCAAAGTTGAAATCTCCTGGTTGCAAGCTTTGTCTTTAGCTGGCTTTGCGGAAATTAAGCCATTCTCCTCCGCTGCTAGTACGTTGTTAGATCGTATTGCCAATGATTTTTCGGAAGATGATGCGGCGCGTATCAAGTCGATTGAGGCGATTACAAACCACGATGTGAAAGCAGTTGAATACTGGTTGAAAGAGTCAGTTGGCCTGGCGCTACCCGATAGCTACAATCACTTGCCACAGCGCAGCTTGAACATTGCGCCGGAAATTACGGCAGAGTTAAAAGCAGCAGCTGAATTTATCCACTTTGCTTGCACCTCCGAGGATATCAACAACACCTCACACGGCATGATGTTAAAAACGGCTCGTGACAGCGTGATGCTGCCGGCACTGCAAAAATTAATTACCCGTTTAACAGAAATCGCACACGACAACGCAGATGTTCCTATGCTGTCACGCACTCATGGTCAAACGGCCAGCCCAACCACTTTAGGCAAAGAAATGGCCAACGTCGTCGCGCGTCTGCAACGTGCAGCACAGCGCATTGCTCAAGTTGAGATTCTCGGCAAAATGAATGGTGCAGTCGGTAATTACAATGCACATCTATCAGCGTACCCAAATCATGACTGGGAAAGCTTCTCCAAGGACGTCATCGAACAGCGTTTGGGCTTAACTTACAATCCCTACACGATTCAAATCGAACCGCACGACTACATGGCAGAAATGTTTGATGCCTTCGCACGCGCCAACACGATTTTGCTTGATTTGAATCGCGATATCTGGGGCTATATTTCAGTTGGTTATTTCAAACAAAAAACCAAAGCAGGCGAAATCGGTTCTTCAACCATGCCACATAAAGTAAATCCGATTGATTTCGAAAATTCTGAAGGCAATTTAGGCTTAGCAAACGCCCTGCTCAAACATTTGTCTGAAAAATTGCCGGTCTCACGCTGGCAGCGTGACCTGACGGACTCCACCGTCTTGCGCAATATTGGTGTGGCGTTTGGCTATACTTTATTGGCGTATGACAGCTGTGTACGCGGTTTGAATAAATTAGAAACCAACCAAGCGCGTCTGGCGGAAGATTTGGACAATACCTGGGAAGTGTTAGCAGAACCAGTACAAACCGTCATGCGCCGTTACGGTGTAGAAAATCCTTACGAACAGTTAAAAGAACTGACGCGTGGCAAGGGTATTTCTAAAGAAGCTTTGCGTGAATTTATCCTCGGTTTAAGTATTCCGCAGGATGCTAAAGACTTGTTATTAGCGATGACACCAGCGAACTATACGGGTATTGCTGCGAAATTAGCGAAAGCGATTTAGTTCAATTCTATCGGCTTGATCACCCAGTAAATGCAAGGAAAACAAAAAGCCTCCAGGAGTGATTCTGGAGGCTTTTTGTCTTTGTACCAACAAAGACGTTTTTTGAAGGTATTGTGCAGACTTCGCTTTTTTTTGCTATATTAGTTCTACTTCGAACTAATTTCCTTTTTTTAGGAGAATTTATGCAACCCGAATCAGTATCACGCTACCCCGGAAAGAGCATCTTGTTGCACTGGTTGGTCGCTATTTTGATCATTGCCGCGTTTGCTTTGGGTACTTACATGACCGATTTAAGAATCAGCCCAACCAAATTGAAACTGTATTCATGGCACAAATGGTTAGGAGTGACTGTGTTGGCTTTAGTTGCAATTCGCTTGCTGGTGAGATTATTTAGCACCGCACCAGCCTATCCTGACAGTATGAAATCATGGGAAAAACAAGTTGCTAGCGTAACTCATATTGCACTGTATGTATTAATGTTCGCGGTACCACTTTCTGGCTATCTCTATACGTATGCTGCTGGTTTTCCGGTGGTCTATCTGGGCTTGATTGAGCTGCCGTCATTGATCACACCGAATCCTGAAATGAAAGACAGTTTCAAAGAGATGCATGAAGTATTAACTAAAGGCATGTTACTACTCGTCTTATTACATCTTGCAGCCGCACTCAAGCATCACTTTATCGACAAAGACAACATCTTAAAAAGAATGTTGCCAGATTTCTCCAACAAGGAATAAGCATGAAAAATCTCGTTCAAGCAATTCGTCTTCCGACGACCAAAATGATCGGCGCCACAAGCCTGACAACAGCACTGCTGTTCACTGCAGCGATCAGCCTAACCAGCACTTCTAGTCACGCCGCCAATGTGCAAGTAGACGCAGCAAAAAGCACAGTGCATGTAGTCTTTAAACAAATGAATGTGCCAGTCCAAGCACAATTCAAAAAATTCACTGCGACAATCGACTACAACAGCGCCAAACCAGAAAACTCTAAAGCGCAAGTAGAGATTGATGCTGGTAGTCTAAATTTGCCAGCACCTGAGTACAACGCTGAAGTATTGAAAAAAGAATGGTTTAATGCGGCGCAATTTCCTAAAGCCAGTTTTACCTCAACAGCCATGAAATCTTCGGGACCGGGAAAATTAGAGGTGACTGGCAATTTGACCATCAAAGGTAAAACTGTGGTTGCTAGCTTCCCCTTAAATATCAAAACAGAGGGCAAATCCATCAGCTTTGAAGGTAGCCTACCTATCAAACGTCTGGCGTTCAATATCGGCGAAGGTGAATGGAAAGACACCGATATGATCGCCGACGACGTTGTCATCAAGTTTAAAGTCGTCACCAACCAATAATCTATTTATTGGTTATTCACTCTGTAGCACCCCATTAGTACCCGGTTCATTTAGTTCACTGATTTTTTACAGGAGTATCACTATGAAATTATCCAAAATCGTCGCTATCGCATTGTTCGCAGTTGCAGCACCTAGTTTTGCTCAAACTTACAAAATTGATTCTAGCCATACCTATCCAAGCTTTGAAGCCGATCACAAAGGTATTTCTTTCTGGCGCGGGAAGTTCACAAAAACAGAAGGCACGATTACTTTAGATCGCGCCGCAAAAACGGGAACGATGAACATCATCATAGACGCGGGCTCTGTAGATTTCGGTCACGCAAAAATGAATGATCACGCAAAAAACAAAGATATGTTCAACGTAACACAATTCCCAAGCATTACTTATGTTGGTAAATCTATGAAGTTTGATGGCGATAAGTTGGTTTCGGTAGAAGGTGAGTTGACTTTGCTGGGCGTGACCAAACCAGTGCATTTGACCATCAATAAATTCAAATGCATTCAAGATGGTATGACGAAACAAGAAATCTGCGGCGCGGACGCAAGTGCAGAATTCAAACGCTCTGATTTCGGTATGAACTATGCATTGAACTGGGGTTTCTCTCCTGACGTGAAGTTATCAATCCAAGTCGAAGCCAAGATCAATTAATTTCGACAGCAATCACACGGTGACTGACTCTGGTCGGTCACCTATTGCGCTGAAACGAATTCGAAAACATCTCAAAATAGGTTCCGCACGACATACTTCATCATGCTAGAAAAGCGCTACTTACGCAGCATTCGTTTACTTTCAGAATGCATGCAAGCCTTCGAAAAAACTTCCTCCAAGCGGGTACGTTCTTTGGGCTTTACCGACTCACAGTTCGACATTATCGCCACCTTGGGCAACACACCTGGCATGACCTGCAAGGAGCTCGGTGAAAAAACCTTGATCACAAAAGGTACCTTAACTGGTGTCTTAGACAGGCTAGAGCAAAAAGGATTAATTCAACGAGAACGAGGTGAGGATAGGCGTCAGCTTTTTGTTAAGTTGACGGTCGAAGGTGAGCAACAATTCGCCACTGCCTTTCCCACAGTCGTAAAACAAGGACGAGCCGTTTTCAGTGAATATCAAGATGAAGATTTCGATGCACTAGAAACCCAACTATTAAAATTGAAAGCAACGCTAACGCGCACCTAATCGCCGACTTACTTTCGATAAGAGACACGCATAAAAAAAGACGGGATAACCCGTCCTTTTTTATGCCAACATCTTAAGCAGTGCAGTTAACTACCGGATATCCACTTACGCTAACTTACCGTGACACTGTTTAAATTTCTTACCGCTACCACATGGGCAAGGATCATTACGTCCGATCTTCCAACCTTGATCGACAAATGGTTCTTGTGCATCATTTC
>CAUPNA010000186.1:0-7675 GCA_963512475.1 uncultured Undibacterium sp. | reverse complement strand
CTGCAGTAGCGCTCCTGCTATTTATTTTGGACTATCGCGATCTGCGCGGTTCGGGTAGTTCAGAAGGTCTCGCGCCCTTGCTGTTATTGACGGGGGTGATCGTCGCCGCCGGCTGTGGTGCCGTGGTCACTTTGCTTTTGTCGATTGCGCCAGACAGTAGTTTGCGTGGCATGGTGTTTTGGATGATAGGTGATCTGTCCAATACTCAACCGCGTTATTTGTCCTGGGTGATTTTGATAGTAATTTTTGCTGTAGTAATGAAACACGCACGTTCAATAAATATCGCAGCGATGCATGCGGATAATGCCTCGACCCTAGGCATTCATATTGGGCGTTTGCGTCAGCTACTCTTTATCTCTGCGGCTTTACTCACTGCCAGCGCCGTCAGCGGAGCAGGTAGCATAGGTTTTGTTGGATTGATTATTCCGCACGCTTGTCGTTTTGCATTGGGGCCTGATCATCGCTTATTGGTGCCTGTTGCGAGTTTGGCGGGCGGCAGCTTTTTAGTCATTGCGGATACCTTAGCTCGTACTGTCGTCGCGCCCCATCAATTGCCGGTCGGTGTTATCACTGCGTTGATTGGTGTACCGGTGTTTTTGATGCAACTGCATCAGTTGCGGAGGCGTTGATGACTGCGCGCAATGTACTTAGTACCCATGCTTTGACCTTAAAAGCAGGTGACAAAATTCTGCTGTCGAATCTGGATTGGCAAGTGCAGTCAGGTGAATGCTGGTGTGTGATTGGTCGCAATGGCGCTGGTAAGAGTAGCTTGTTGCGATGTATTGCCAACCTACGCGATAGCGATGGTGGATCGATACAACTAGACGGTAAAAATTTGCAAGAGTGGGGGATAGAGGAACTCGCCCGCGAACGTTCGTTTTTATCACAATCGCGCGTAGATGCTTTTGCTTACCGCGTAATAGAAACCGTACTGAGCGCACGCCATCCTTATCACGACACCCATTATTGGGAGTCCGCGCAAGATCAAGATATTGCCATGCAGGCTTTGCGTCTACTAGACGTTGAAGAATTGGCGCAACGTGATGTGCGCAGTTTGTCTGGAGGAGAAAGGCAGCGTGTCGCAATCGCGGCGTTGCTGGCGCAAGATGCTCGCTTGATGCTGTTAGATGAACCTGCGAATGCGTTAGATCTTAGTCATCAGGTGAGCGTAGTGCGTTTGCTAGCCGCCGAATGCATAGACAAAAATAAGGCAGTCGTGATGGTTAGCCATGATTTGAATTTGTCATACGGCATCGCGACCCACGCCTTATTAATGATGCCAGGTGGTGCGTATATTTCTGGTGCTAAAGAACAGGTAATGACAGCACAGAATTTAAGTCTCTGTCTCGGTCACCCTATAGAAAGTTTTGTGCATGGTGATCAAACTTTGTTTTTGCCGAGCGTGAAGTAAGTCAAAGTAGGATTGAGAACAGATAAAAAAAGATGGAAGAATTCATGAGTGATTTGTATGGCAGATAACGCAGTCTCAACACCTATTTCTGCGCCGATAGTGATGGTGTCAGCCATTGCCTCAGGTCAAGGTAAAACCACGGTTACCGCTGCCTTGGCGCGACATCTGCTTAATCAAGGAAAGCGCGTCCGCGTCTTTAAAACCGGCGCTGATTTTATCGACCCCATGATTTTGGCACAGGCATGTGGTACCCCTGTTTTGTCTTTGGATTTATGGCTATTAGGTTTGCCAGCTTGTCGTCGCTTGCTGGCGCAAGCTGCTGCAGAATCCGATATTGTTTTGATCGAAGGCGTGATGGGTTTATATGATGGCACACCGTCTTCAGCGGATTTGGCAAACGCCTTTGGCGTGCCAGTGATGGCGGTGGTGGATGCTTCGTCTATGGCACAAACGTTGGGTGCCGTGGTGATGGGCTTACGCGATTTTGGCCCGGTTAAGATGGCGGGCGTGATTGCTAATCGGGTTGCTTCTGATGGGCATTTGCAGATGATCAAGAGTGCCTTGGGTGATATTCCTTTATTGGCCAGTTTGCCGCGTCAGGAGAAGGTTTTGCCGGAGCGACATCTCGGTCTGGTGTTGCCAAATGAAGTCGCGAATATAGATGACATATTGGACGAGTTGGCAGCACAAGTGAAGCTGCAAAACAATATTTGGTCACAGTTGCCTGTAAGTCGTTTCCTAGAAGAGGAAATGCATGCAGTTGCCATGCCACGTCGATTAGAAAACAGCGTGATCGCGATTGCGCGGGATGCTGCATTTGCGTTTTTGTATCCCGCTAATTTAACTTGTCTGCAAGAGATGGGCGCGCGTCTTGTGTATTTTTCTCCTTTGGCTAACGAGCCGATTCCTGAACAGGCTGATGCAGTGTATTTGCCCGGTGGTTATCCGGAATTGCATGGAAAATGCTTAAGCGAGGCGCAACAATGGATAGCCTCGATACAAGCTTTTCATGCAGCGCAAAAACCAATTTATGCTGAATGTGGTGGTATGTTGAGCTTGGTTGAGACTCTTAGTGATAGTACAGAGCAAACTTGGGCGATGGCGGGATTATTGCCAGGTAGAATTACGATGCAAAAGCGCTTGGCCGCGTTGGGTATGCAGTCGATGAACACGCCATCGGGTGAGTTGCGTGGCCATACGTTTCACTATTCTAAATTTGAATCAAATTTCCCTGCAGCAGATTGGACTCTACGCCAACGTGATCAAGAGCAAGGTGAGGCGATTTATCGCAAACAAGGCTTACATGCTTCGTATTTTCATGCGTATTTTCCTTCCAATCCAGTCGCCAGCGCTGCATTCTTTTTGCCACAGCATTAATCCATAAAATCAAGTGAAATCGGTATGAAAATTCAAACCCTGATGGTGCAAGGCACGACTTCGGATGCCGGTAAAAGTACCGTGGTCGCGGCGCTCTGTCGACTCTTGCAGCGTGAGGCGTGCAAAGTAGCGCCAATGAAGCCACAAAATATGGCACTCAATAGCGCAGTAACCGAAGACGGTGGTGAAATAGGGCGAGCACAAGCCTTGCAAGCTCAAGCTGCAGGTATAGCGCCTCATACCGATATGAATCCGGTGTTGATCAAACCCTCATCGGATACTGGTGCGCAGATCATCGTGCATGGCAAAGTCCGTGCGGATATGGATGCTCGTGATTATGATCAATACAAAACTGTTGCTATGTCAGCAGTGTTGGAATCGTATGCACGTTTGCAAGCGCAATACGATGCGATTATTGTTGAAGGCGCTGGCAGTCCTGCCGAGGTGAATTTACGTGCGCGTGATATTGCGAATATGGGTTTCGCTGAGGCGGTCGATTGCCCCGTGATTTTGGTGGCAGATATTGATCGCGGTGGTGTATTCGCCCACTTTATCGGCACACTGGCCTGTTTGTCGGAGTCGGAGCGAAACCGAATTGTTGGCTTTGTGATCAATCGCTTCCGCGGCGATATCAGTTTGTTGGAGCCTGGTCTTGAATGGTTGGAACAAAAAACGGGGAAGCCTGTTTTAGCAGTGCTGCCGTATTTACACGGACTGATGTTAGATGCGGAAGATGCGATACAAGTTAAGCAAAATGGCACAGGGAAATTTCGTATCATCGTACCGGCTATCCCTAGAATTGCGAACCACACCGACTTTGATGCATTGCGCGCGCATCCTGATGTTGATTTGCAGTTTATCGGCCCAGATCATCCGATTCCGCCCGCCGATCTTATCATTTTGCCGGGTAGTAAAAATACGCGTGATGATTTAACTTTCTTAAAGCAACGCGGTTGGCAAGCAGTATTGGAAAGACATTTGCGCTATGGTGGCAAAGTCATCGGCATTTGTGGTGGCTATCAAATGTTGGGACAAATCGTCAGTGACCCGCATGGCGTTGAAGGTAAGTCAGGCGACTCCGATGCCTTAGGATTGCTTGATATTACGACCGAACTGACAAAAGAGAAACGTCTTCAACAAGTGACGGGCACCTGTGCCTTCGGCGACATGCTTGCGGCCAAAGTCAGTGGCTATGAAATCCATATGGGTGTCACTTACGCTAGTAGTGATACTTTGCCAGCGTTTATCGTTGATGGACAGGAAGAGGGCACACGTTCTCCTGATGATTTGATACTTGGTACTTACCTGCATGGTTTGTTTGACCATCCTGAAGCATGCAGAGCTATATTGCAATGGGCGGGCTTGGAGAGTGAGATAACCGTAGATTTAAATGCCTTGCGCGAGCAGAGTATTGATCGCGTCGCGGATGCCTGTATTCCTTTATTGCACGCCCTGAAGAACCTACCTAGTCGCTCTGAGTAAGATAAGGTCTGGCAACGAGCTGACAGTATAAAACTGCATTTTTCTGAACGAGGTATAATCCGCGTCGTTTATTCAATTCAAGCTTGGCTAGTGTTTTCCGAAATGTAAAAAACGCATGAATAAAGCGTGAAGTTGCTGCTCTATGTTCCGGTATTAGCCCCTTTGTTGCAATCTTATTTGCTTTTGTATCAAAGTGTTTCCTTTACGGTACCACGCTGAACTTTCTCTACGCGAGCCAAGTCGAAGCGCCATCATTAATCATTTTTGGTATTTATATGTCCTCAGCATCAACTCAATTTCGTTTAGCTTCAATTCCTCTGGCACTTATGTTGGCGTACGGTTCAAGTGCAATGGCGCAGCAAACTACAAAAGAAACAGAAGCAAAACCAAAACAGGCAGTGCCAGCGACAGCGCCCGCTAAAGCCACCGCGCCAGTCGCACCAGCGGCTGTGCAAAAAGTCGAGATCAGTGGCGCTAAAGGTTACGACGAGCGTCGTCAAGATACCGCGAGTAAAATCGTTGTCACGCAAGAGGATATCGTGCGTTATGGCGACACAAATATTGGCGACGTGTTAAAGCGTTTGCCAGGTGTGACGATAGGTGGTGTGCAAGGTCGTGGCGGTGCCATTCGCATGCGTGGCCTGGGCGCTGGTTACACACAAATCATGTTAAATGGTGAACCTAGTCCTCCTGGCTTTTCGCTTGATTCTTTGTCGCCAGATAATATAGAACGCATTGAAGTGATACGTTCTGCCACCGCAGAATTGAGTACGCAATCCATTGCTGGCGCGATCAATATCGTCTTGAAAAAGGCGATTGTGACGGCTCAGCGTGAATTGAAACTGGGTGTCAGTGAAGAGAATGGTAAATATGGCGCGAATGCCAGTCTGCAACTGTCTGACAAGATAGGCAAAATGTCCTACTCTTTATCCGGTAATGTGATGCACGGCGATTTTCAACGTCCTTCATTGAGTGACGAAGTCTTCACCAATAATAAAGGTGTAGTGACTTTAGATCGTCGCACAAAATCAGAAGGTGAGGGCGCGTTTTCTATGATTGGGATCTCTCCTCGTGTCAACTGGATATTAGGCAATGGCGATATTTTGACATCTCAAAGTTTTGTGAACGCTAATCGTTTCAATAGTCGCAATGTGTCTGATACCTCGACAGTGATAGGCGAACGCCCATTGTTTTTGACAGAAAATTCGAAAAATATCTCGGATAGTACTTCATTGCGTACCAATTTAACGTGGGCACATAAATTAGCCGACAGCGCTAAACTCGATGTGCGTTTCGGCGCGAACTACAACAAACGCGAAAGTGAAAATCTATCGACTGCGCAAGGTGTATCGCAAACTTTGTCACGAGCCTATAACTCTGCCAGTACCGACAATGGTTTCACTTATGGTGGTAAATATACGGCACCGTTTGTCGAGAGTCACGCTTTAGTGGCAGGTTGGGATGGCGGTTTCAGTAAGCGTGCTGACGACAATGTACGTCGCGACACGATAGTGGGTTCAGGTCCAATCACGCCTTTCAATACCAATGAAAATTTTGATGCTAAAGTGAACCGCGTGGCTTTATTCGTACAAGACGAATGGAATTATTCTAAAGCTTTATCCATTTATGCGGGCTTGCGTTGGGAAGGTATTGATACGACGAGCAAAGGTAATACCTATGCGGAAATCAATAATCGTTCCAGTGTTTTGAGCCCGATTTTGCAAACCTTGTACAAAATCCCAGGCAGCAAGAATGATCAGATTCGTTTCGGTTTGACGCGTACTTATAAAGCACCAGACACTGGTAATTTGATACCACGCCGTTTCTTGTCTACGAACAATTCGGCGACTAGCCCTGACAATATGGGCAATCCTAATTTGAAGCCAGAATTGGCGTGGGGTATCGATACAGGATTCGAACACTATTTGACTGATGGCGGTATTTTGAGTGTGAACTTCTTCTTACGCCGTATTGATGATTTTACACGCACATCTATCGTGAATGATGGCCGCTGGGTGGCTATGCCTACGAATGATGGCTTGGCGAATACACGTGGTGTTGAATTTGATGCGAAATTTCCTTTGCGTACGTTGATTGATGATGCGCCGGCGATCGATTTCCGCGCAAATTTGGCATTCAATTCATCGACTGTGAATTCGGTACCTGGCCCGAATAATCGCTTAGATGCACAAACACCTGTTAGCGCTAATTTTGGTATGGATTACAAATTGGATGATGTGCCGTTGACTTTGGGTGGCAACCTAAGCTTCCAAAGCGCTGGTCCAGTTCGTATTTCTGTCAATCAGAGTAGTTACGGCATCCCTAAGCGTGTCGTCGATGTCTATGCTTTGTGGAAATTTGATGCGAAGACAAATTTGCGTGTTGCCTTAGGCAATGCTTTGCATCAGGATAATATCTCTTCCAGTACTTACACCGACGCGACAGGTTCGCTGGTTCGCACTAACAAAACGCCAACCAACGTCGCTGTGCGTGTGAACTTTGAATATAAGTTCTAAGCTGCATCATTATTCAATTGAAACTTGATTGAAGGTAGGCTGAAAAAAATGCCGCAGAATTGACTAAGTCTATTCTGCGGCATTTTTATGTTCAAATTCTTTAGTAATATGGCTAGATATAGATTGATACCTGCATTGTGATTTGGTACTTATCATTTATTAGTGCGGGCACGACACATCAGTGGCAGATGTTGCTTCTCTACGGTAGTGCGGTTCGTTCCTTTCATTACCATCTTCTCCGGCGCTTCCGCTTCACCACATACCCACGTCACAGGTACAACGGGCGCGTCTTCTATAACAGCTGGGCGCAGCGTCAGAATCCGATCTTTTAAAGTGCCATTGGCCCGATTACCAAAAGTGATGTGAATTGCTCCATTTTCTACCGCTATGCTTTTAACCAGATTACTTACGATTTTATCCGGCACAGGAATTCCAGCGGCAGCATTATCGACAGGCATAATCTGTTCGGTTTTCCACGCCATGGCTATCGGCGTCTTCGCCACTTCAGTTAATGGCATTGTGGATTCAATTTGTTCCCGGACAATTTTATATAAGTAAGAAGGAACTGCCATCGCAGCTAAGATCGCGATGATAGCGACGGCGACCATTGCTTCTAGTAGAGAAAAACCAAGAACTTTTTTCATATTATTTGATTTGCTGTGTGTGATGTTACGTCGGATTCTAGCAAGGAATTAGTGCTCACAACAGAATTGTTTCAGGCATCCTATTGATGCACTTATCAAATTTCTGATGACTGGTCGTACGAAAATCGTTATTTGAATCTGCCTTTATCCGGTATGTAAGGCAATGTGACCAATACTTTGAGCAAGGGCTTTGGTATTTCGAGAGGTGTAGTGAAAGAGGTAGGGCTGCGCGATGTTTGAGGTTG
>CAUPNA010000185.1:0-7772 GCA_963512475.1 uncultured Undibacterium sp. | reverse complement strand
TACCGTCTATCAATAATTCGACTGAATCGCCAGTTTGCGCATTGCTACCATTTAGATTAACAATAACTGGCATAGAAGCATTGCGCTCTTCAGGGCTGATGCCGCCACTCGATGCCGCAATTACCAAAGGATTAGTGATGGCACCCGGCGAACTTGCATCTAACATGACAGCGAGTGTACCGCCGATTCCTCCAATATTTCCCGCAAGGTCAGTGACCCGCGCGCTGAGTATCTTTTCGCCATCAGTACCCCAATTCGCAGCACCAGACACTAGCACCATCGCAAATCCGGCCTTCACATCGGCATCGTTTATGATCGTTGATGCAGCAGGTGAAAATGCGACACCTCCGATCAGGATATCGACTTTATCGCCATTATTTGCAGCAGTCCCAGTCAGGTCCACCTTTACATTGACGCCTGCTGCCTTTTCAGCGGCATTAATTCCGTTGGATGCAACAGTTATAGAGATTGGCTTAGTAGGTGCATTTGGCGGGAAAACGTTTAAATCTACGGCTAAATCGCCTCCTGCCAAACCAGCATTGCCTGCGCTGTCTTTTATATAGGCGCTGATCGATTTACTCCCATCGTTACCCCAATTCACGGTATTGGGGATGACCAACGTGACTTTCTGCGCTTTAATATCCGTATCAGTCAAAAGCTTACTAACTGGCGTAGAAAATGCGTTGCGATTGATTAGTAGTTCAATCGTATTATTGATTACGGCATTTGTTCCCTTCAAATCGACTACAACAGAAACACCAGCCTTCACCTCTGCAGCACTAAGGCCTTCTGCGGCTGCCGAGATAGTTACTGCATTTAAAGGTGCGCCTAAACCGATGCCTGTCACACTTGAGTTCATTGCCTTATTCGCAGCTGTGACAGTCGCAAGATCAGCAGTAACACTAGTCATTACATTTTTCAAATAGTCAGGCGTGAAATCAGCACGTTGAGCGAATTGTTGTTCGACTGCAAACTGAGAAGATGCTAATCGATTGACAATGTAGGCTTTACCGGATGTACCGTCAGGTGTTCCCAAGCCAGCATTGATCATATCCATCACCAAATTGCCGCGCGCACGACCTTCATTAATTTGTTTAGTCCAAAAATTCAATCCCTCTAAATCAGGTGCTTTGCCAAAAACATTCACATAAATCAAGGTCACAAAAGACTGATTTGGTAAATTAGTCGGATATATCGCTTTTACAATATCCAAGTTAAAGACCGTGTCTAAAACACTGTCAAATGATTTTTCGCTATTCAGCTGAAGCATCCAATAGTCGAGTCCACTCTTCTCTGGCGCGCGTATGAACGCGGCAAGATACATCTTAATCAACTCATATTGATAATTGACAACAGCCATAACAACTTTCAAAGAGGAAAAAAATATAGAACTGCGTTTATCCATCGTAAACGGCAACATCTCTCCATTACTTTACAGAAATATCCGGATAATTTTTGGTTTATTTTTGGATTATTTGCCGAGCGTCTATCATGCAAAACAGAATCAGGGAGCAATCTCTGCAACAGGTACGTAAAAGGCATTCTAATCCAGAGATTGAAGAGCGAATAATTCGCTAAACTAGGCAGGTAAAGATTATTGTGTTTTTCGCCCACTCTCGATATAGGCAAGCACAGTTTAGAATCAACTCATCGACTTACTATTATTTATGCAACCAACAAATTCATGGCTTAAATCCATTACTATTGCCGCTATACTTGCTTCATGTATATCCGCATGCGGTGGAGGTGACAAAGGATCGACGAGTACCACGACACCGACGCCGAGTTTGGTTTCGATCGCGATTACGCCAACCAATTCCAGCATCCAACTTGGGCTAACTCAACAGTTTACTGCCACAGGCACATATAGCGACGGCAGTAGCGCCGCTGTAACGAAAGATATTAGCTGGAGCTCAACTAATGTCGCAGCAACAATTGTACAAAGTACAGGTATTGCAACAAGCAAAGCAATCGGCTCGGAAACTATTACCGCGACAGTCGGCAAAATAAATGGCAATACAAAGTTAACCGTGCAAGCGCCCTATGCTGGAGTATCAGCTGGCGGTAGCCATTCTGTCATTCTCAAAGCAAATGGTACTTTATTTAGTAGTGGATTAAACCGTACGGGCCAACTCGGTGATGGAACTTCAACTGACCGCCCTGATTTTGCACCGCTAGGAACGGTCAATACCTGGAGCATGCTTAGTTCAGGGGAGTTCCATACCATAGCAATTCGCACCGACGGTTCCTTATGGGCATGGGGTTTTAACCAAAATGGCCAACTAGGCGACGCCAGTTTTGTCGACAAAGTCAACCCAAGCAAAATTGGTACGGCAAGTTGGATTGCCATTGCCGCAGGTAAATCACACTCCGTTGGCATTAGGAAGGATGGTACTTTATGGGCATGGGGAAGAAACTTTAATGGACAACTAGGTGATGGTACGGTGATAGACAGAGTCGAGCCAGTGCAGATAGGCACAGTAAAGACTTGGACAAGCGTCGCGGCAGGTGCTGCGCATACCATCGCCCGTCGCTCTGATGGCACGATCTGGGGTTGGGGCAATAACACCAACGGGCAGGTTGGTACTGGCCCGAGCATTACTGTCACAACACCAACGCAAATTGGTACTGCAACTTGGGTTTCCATCTCAGCAGGCGCGAATCACAGCCTTGCTATCCGCGCTGATGGTGCACTGTTCTCTTGGGGAGCGAATGATCAAGGTCAGTTAGGCAACGGCGTGCTGGCAGATCGCCTAAACCCAAGTCAAATCGGTAGTCTAACAACTTGGTCGGTTGTGACTGCTGGCGCAAAGCACAGCTTGGCATTGAAAACCGATGGCAGTCTATGGTCGTGGGGCGACAATAGCAATGGACAACTAGGGATAGGAAACATACAAGCTCAACTTAATCCGGTACAGATTGGCGATAGCAAAATATGGAAGAGCATAACTGCAGGACAATTTCACACACTGGGAATACGCAGTGATGGCACTTTATGGGTTTGGGGTAGAAATGTGGAAGGACAGCTTGGTGATGGCAAGCGAGTTAGTTCGGCTACACCGATTAATATTCTATAGTCATTTCAAACATTCATTTCAAACATCCTATTGAATAATTGGCGAACTGATATCAGACAATAATCCGTTGTTAGTCTGTGCATCCAACACTATGGGACACAAATTCAGCTAAAATGAACGAGGAAAAAATAATTTTGCTACTCCCACGCAACTAAACGTCTGCGAAGTTGAACACTCATTTTAAACATCTGCCGATTGTGCTATTGCTTATCGTTCTGCACTCCAATAGCGGAGCCAGGCAGGTATCGTCGCAAAAGCCATTAGAAAATACGATCGTGCCGATCTTGATGGCAGAACAAAAAGGCGACCGCGATCAGGTTCTGCCGCTTACGAAAAACGTACTCCAGTTATTTAGTTACATAGAGCAAACCAGCAAACTAAAACTCGAAGTTAGACGTTACCCCTGGCGCCGTGTTTTACACAATGCGGCGAATGGCGAGGGTTTAATTTTTGGCATTTACAAGACGCCAGAACGCACCCAGATTTACAATTTTTCGGAGCCAGTCTACTCCGACAAAATCTGGCTGGTTCATCGCTGTGAAGATAGCTTTACATTCCATTCGATGGCCGATCTTAAAGGCAAAACTATAGGTATCGTGCTAGGTTCAAGTGCCGGTGACGAATTTGATAGTCAGGTGAATCAATTGTTTAAGGCAGAATACAACACCAGCAGCCTGGCAGGTCGGTTTTCCAAGCTCTATCAAAAACGTATGGACGCATTTTTGTTGTATGAACCTCGAACTAATCTGAAACAAATTCAGCATGAATTAAATCAAATTTACGCCTACGATTTGGATGAATACAAAAAAAAGAAGACGGATATTTTTTGTATTTCTACCAAACCTGTGTCCGTGATCGATGCTCACTTTGCGATCAGTCCTAAGGCCGACCAAAGTTTGCTAGAAAAAATCGACAAAGCCATTATTCAAGCCAAAAAAACCGGAGAGCTTGAAAAAATATTTGCTAAGTAAATGACTATGGCGGATTTTCAAACTGCGATACTCGCACCAATTCCACAACATGCGCTCAATCTCAACTTTTATTATAAGTCGTCGAGTCCTAGCGAGTAGATCAAGCAAGCGCTGAAGCAATTGACCTAATTAGATGGCATCAGCGATGCCCTATTTCAATTCTCAACACCATTGAATAATGCTTACTTCTGGTGCCCGCCAAAACAACAAGGGCGCTTAAATTTAAGCGCCCTCGGTATTGAACATTAAACTTGATGGTCGAACTTGATGATCAGACTTGAGCAAAATTTTCTATAAGTAATGCGGCAACTTTGCTTTATTCAAAATACCGCAATATTTTTCATCAAAAGCTACAACCAAGCGCAACTAACCATCACTACGCAGGGCCGCAATAGGATCTAAACGTGACGCTTGTTTGGCAGGAAACACCCCGAACGCCAAACCGACCGAGATACACATCGCCACGGCAACAAATAAACTCAGCGGTGACCAAGCCACTGACCATCCCGCCAAAGTGGCGATACTGTAAGCAGCAATCGCCCCCAATACGACACCCATCAAAGCACCTGTCACAGCAATCACCAACGCTTCTGCTAAAAATTGTTCCACCACATCCCGACGCCGTGCACCCAAGGCTCGCTTTAAGCCAATTTCACGACGCCGCTCCAATACATTAGCCAGCATAATATTCATAATGCCAATACCACCCACTAATAAAGACACGGCAGCAATCGAACTCATCACGATGGTAAAGATACGCTGCGTCTGTTGGTTTTGGCGATACAAACCCATAGGCACAATTAAGTTGGTATCGTCGGCATTGGCATGGCGTTGTTCAATCAAGGTTTGCAATACCCGTGCCGATACGTCGGGAGAATTTTTCCCATCTAATCGCAAACTAATACCATCGACCTCATCTTCGATCTGAGTAAATAAAAAGCGTGCACGGCCACTTTCCCAGGGTACGAACAATCGTTCATCATCTAAACCTAATTTAACGCCTTCAAATTCAGCTTTGCCAGCGGAACGATCAGTCAATACACCGACCACTTCCAACCAAGTATGATTCAGTTTAATTCGTTCGCCCAGAGGATCTTTGTCACCAAATAGACTTTTGGCCAAGCGCGCGCCCAATACACAAACTGGTGCCAATGTTTCGCTATCTTCGCCAACAAACCAGCGGCCATTGGAGACAAGTAGTCCACTGTGCTCAGCATAACTACGTGATACCGCAAAAGCCCGTGCCGCGACAATATTCGTACCGTACACCAATTGATCTACTTTCACTTCTTTCTTGAGTGCGACTGATTGCGCGCCAGGCACGACCGACATCGCAGCGCTAGCATCGGCAGCCGACAAACCTAGCGAACGGGTACGAATATCTTTCAATTTATCAGCGGCGATTTGCTTACTTTCAAGTAGTACATTATTTAAACCTAACTCGGCTACCAAGCGTAAAGCTTCGCGCTTACTACCTTCGCCCACGGCCAACATCGCGACAATGGCAGCGACACCAAAAATCATTCCCAGCAAGGTCAGACCGGTACGTAATTTGCGACGTTTTAACTCTACCACGGCTTCAATTAATAATGCGCGATTCATGAACTCACATCCTTCTTGGCCGGTATCAAAACTAACTGAGCCCCGATATTCAGACCCGACTTAATTTCACTACGAATTTGTCCGCGCATACCTAACTCCACCTTTTGTTTGAGCATCTTGGATTTTTCCATCAAAAACACAAAGTACTCACTACCTTCCTGTACTAGAGAAATATTTGGCACCGTCAGTACCTTGTCCGCACTCAACAAGATGACTTCGCCAGTAATCGCCTGCCCTGGTTTGAGTGCAAATTTCTTTACCATGTCCTGATCAATTTTTGCCTCAAACTCTGAATACTTGACAGGAGACTCGCGCGATTTGGTGCTCGCGGTTTTACCTACCTTAGTCACTTTTAAATTCAACTCAGTACCCGTGCCCGACAAACGTATTTTGATCGTCTGCCCCTCTTTCAATCCAAATGCGGCACCCTCAGCAATGCTAAAACGCGCTACTTGTTGATCAAGATCTGGTAGAGAACCAAACTCGTCGCCGGCCCACAGCTTGCCACCAACTTGTGGAAGGGTTCCATCCCAACGTGCCTTCAATAAAAATACACCTTGATGCGGCGCTACCAATTCCAAAGCTGACAGACTCTTACGCTGCTGATCGATGGTCAATGAAACACTATCTTTTTGCGAAGTAATCACGGCTTGCTCGGCCTGAGTTCGTGCACCTATTTGGGTATTTTTCCATTTCAAGTAGTCTTGTTTATGATTGAGAAAACCAATATCTGCCAGGGTATCGAGAATTTTATTTTGTGCAAAAATCTGCAGGTCGGCATTCGCATAACGCTTACTCAAACTCAAGTCGCCTTCGACCTTAGCGCTATCAGATTTCAGTTCCGTACGACTCAATTCCGCGGTCGCCTGCACACCGATTTCCATTAATTCTTTTCGTAACATATCGGTCTCAGCTTGCGACAACTTCACTCGAGCTTGCGCCGCGTCAAATCGGGCAATCACCTGCCCTTTTTCTACTAGGCTACCGTTCGGCACCATAGAAATCAGATTACGATTATCCCAGCCAGTCCCTGGCACGTTTAGAGGTGTGCTCGAGGCAGCTTTGATTTCTCCCTCGGCCACTAGGGCTTCCTGCCATGATTTTGCGGTAACCGTTTCAAGTGCCAACTTGTCACCACTTCCATCGTCTCCGCAGCTGCAAAGCGATAGCGCTGCCAATATCAAGCCAATTTTTTTCATTTCTTTGCTCCGGTTGCAGGCACAGCGCCACCTGAAACGACATTCGTAAATTTAACCTGCACAGCGGTGCCTGGTTTTAGATTCTTAGGCAGCGCGTCAAATTCGATTTCGATATCTCTCACGATAATAGGCTGATTTTTTGATTTACCATGAAATACTGGACCGAGCGCACTGACCTTGGCAGCTATCTGGGAATTTGCGCCCGGTGCCGCGATCTTGACGGTTTGCCCTAACTTAACTAAAGACACTTGTGCTTCAGGTACTTTGGCTGCAACATAGAGTTTTTCTGGATCAGCCAAATTCGCAACAGCGCTCCCCATAAAGACCCGGCTACCGACTGCAAATTTTTCTCCATCGAATCCACTGTTATGAACCACGGTGCCGGCTTTTTTCGCCAATACGTTTAAGCCTCTTTGACCTGTCTGCAATGCATCAATGGTTTGCTGCAACTGAGCGATCTCGGATTTCACGCCACGAAACTCAGCGGTTCTGGCGCGCTGTTGCGCATCGCGCTGACGTTCAGCTAGCAACGCCAATTGATTAAATAGATCGCGTTCTATCACGAGCTTATCGTATTCAATCCGCTTCACTAACTCTTTAGGTAAAGAAGCCTTGCGTTGCGCTTTTTCAGCATTGCTCTTTGCCTCGTTCACAGCTAAGTCAGACGCCTTGGCTAATTCGGCGTGGTCCAATGCCAGTTTTTCTAAGGTTCTCTGTTTTTCTCTAAGTGAACTCAAACTCGTTTCTAATCTTGTTTTCACTTCATTGGCTTCAAAGACCGCCACTGGCTCTCCCACTTTAAGCTGACTCCCCTCTGGAGCTAACATCACCAAGGTGTATTCCCAAACCTGCTGGATATTCGGTGGTGCAACCGAATATGATTGACGTGACAAAACCTCGCCTTCGATACTCAATTCCTCACG
>CAUPNA010000184.1:0-7905 GCA_963512475.1 uncultured Undibacterium sp. | reverse complement strand
GTCGTTCACAGGTCGGGTGTGGCCCGACAGCCAATCACCTTTTTTGCTTCGCCAAAAAAGGTAATCCAAAAAAGGCGACCGTAGACTCGCCCTTCGGGTGCTTACGCTTCGCTCCAGCATAATTTGTGCATTACCAAAAATGGGAAAGTGTTGAAACTCGCTGCGCTCAGACAACAACACTTTCTTATCCATTTTCGGTAAAGCACAAATTACATCGTCTCAAACGGAGGTAGGTCAAAAGCAACGACCTACAACTGCTAGAAGTAAAATAATCAGCCGTCGATGCTGATTGTTTTGGTGTTGCTTTTGAAGTTGTTTTTGACTTTGACTTTCATCCACTTCTGACACTGCCAATTGTGCGGAACAGAAAATGGATAAAGAAAGTGTCGTTGTCTGAGCGAAGCGAGTTTCGACACTTTCCCATTTTTTGTCCTGCACAATTGGGAACCCGAAGGGCAGTGGTAGCGTGGTCGCCTTTCTTTGCTTACTTTCTTTGGCGAAGCAAAGAAAGTGAGTGGCTGTCGGGCCACACCCGACCTACTAACAGACGAACAACAAGAGACATCAAATCAAAGCTCAAAAAACAAAAGCAGGGCGGGTTTCACACGCCCTACAAAAATCACATCACAACAACCTCAAACCAAGCAAAACAGATCAGCGTTTAATCCGCTGAAAATCCGCCGGCACAACACAAGTCCCAGAAGCTTTACAAACCACCACAGGCTCCGCCAACACATCAGCAGCAGAAACCTGACCAGCAATCTTCACAGGAGAAATCACCTTACGCGCCTCAAATTCCATCTTGCGTGAAGTCTTGCCCATAGAAACAATACGACCCGTCGCTTCAATATAATCACCAGCAAACACCGGCGCCATAAATTGCACATTATCGTAAGCAACAAATAAACCTTCATCGCCATCGCTACGGATCAACAACTCTGTCGCGACATCGCCAAACAAATTCAACATCTTCGCACCATCGACCAGATCACCTGCATAGTGCGCATCATGTGAACCCATGCGCAAACGAATCAAACTCGTGTATTTGGATAAATCTTCCATCATTACCTCTTTTGAATTGTGATCAACACTCTCTTCTCCCGCCCGCGGGAGAGGGAATACTAATTCGATTAAGCCGCGTGACGCTTAATCCATTCATGGATCGCAAATGATGCCACATCTTCTGCATACGACTTAGTACCAAAGCCAGCATCGTAACCAAGCTCTTTCGCCAATTCATGACTGATACGCGGACCACCAACGACCAAGATCACCTTATCACGCAAGCCTTCTGCTTCTAACAAGTCGGACAACTTAGTCAAGTTATCGAGGTGAATATTTTTCTGCGTCACAACTTGCGACACCAAAATCACATCGGCTTTTTCTTCAATGGCACGCGCAATCAATTCCTCAGAATCTACCTGTGCACCCATATTGATGGCGCGCACTTCGTGATAGCTTTCTAAACCTTTGTGGCCGTTATAGCCCTTCATGTTCATGATCGCGTCAATGCCAACGGTATGCGCATCAGTCTCAATACATGCGCCGATCACGACCATACGACGGCCCATTTTCTCGGCGATCAAAGCATCGATCGCATATTTATCGAGCGTTTCGTATTCTGGCTTTACGACTTGGAAGCTAGACAAATCGACTTGATGTTTGCACTGACCGTAGACTACATAAAAACTAAAACCTTTACCCATGTCCTCGCAATGAACGACTGCGGGTTCTTCCAAGCCCATCAACAAAGCTAGACGCTTTGCGCCTTCTTTGGAAGTTTCATCGAGTGCCACCGGCAAGGTAAATGAGACTTGCACACGACCATCGTTCATGGTGTCGCCGTAAGGTTTGACCCATTGTTCTGGTTTCTTGATATCCGCCATTGTTGTCATGTTTTTCTCCTTACGCTGCTTTAGTTGGCAACATCAATTGTGGGAAAGGATTGTAGTAATCCGCTGCTTTACTGATCACGCCAGCCAAACCTTTACCGCCAGTTGGTGTGCGTGAAATCTCTGCAAAAGTGCCCTTACCAATCGCTGCTGACAAACCCATTTTTTCTATCTCTGCCAAGATGCTTTCTGTTTCTGCTAAAACTTCTTGTGCACGTGTCTCTATTTTTCCGCCTGATTTGAACTCGATCTCAGAATGCAGATCCTTCATAGTACCGAATACATACTTCGCGTTCTGAATCGCTAAGAAACGATCTTGAATAAATGGCGTATGTATCGCTTCGGTCATCATGCCTAGCAAGTGAATATTTTGATTAGTGACCGTACTAACGATATTGAACAAAGTATCCTGTACCTGACCTTTGAAAATATTGCCTGTCATGTGCTTGGTTGGTGGCATGTATTTCAATGCAGCATCCGGGAAAACCTGACGCACTAATTGGGCATGTGCCATTTCCCACAAGAAGCCGTTTTCTAATTCTGGATGAATTTCAAATGCGTGACCAAGACCCATTTGATCTGGTTGCAAACCGGACAGATACGCGAACTGTTCGTTAATTAATTGCGAAGCCAAAACGGTGTGTGCGGCTTCGTACGCATCGGCCGTCGTCAGGTAATTATCTTCACCGGTGTTGATGATAATGCCGGCATAAGCATTGACCATACGTGAGAAGAATTGATCAATGAATGTACGCTTCATATTGATGTCGCGGAAGATGATGCCGTACATGGAATCATTGAGCATCATATCGAGACGTTCAATCGCACCCATCGCTGCGATCTCTGGCATACAGAGTCCAGAGCAATAGTTGGTCAAGCGAATATAGCGACCGAGCTTTTCACCGACTTCATCCAAAGCGGCGCGCATCAATTTGAAGTTTTCTTGGGTCGCATACGTACCGCCAAAACCTTCGGTAGTCGCGCCGTAAGGTACGTAGTCGAGCAAACTTTGACCAGTGGAACGAATCACCGCAATGATGTCTGCGCCCTGCTCTGCAGCCGCACGCGCTTGCACTACGTCTTCATAAATATTGCCTGTCGCGACGATCAAATACAGCCATGGGGTTGGTGCTTCACCCATCGTCTCAATCTGCGTGGAGCGGAATGCACGTTGATTGGCGATACGTTCGCACATGATCGCCGCTTGCGCTTCAGTTGCTTTGCGAGCAGCATCTGCATCTTTTGGCAAAGCCAATGTCAGTGCACCTTTAGAAACAGCCTCAGCAACTTCTTGCGCAGTCATGTTATTTTCTTGCATAGCAGCTACCACGATCGGTGCTGCGCCATGTTGCAATAAGTTTTGCGCTTGTAAATGATCAACGACCACGTTTGGCAAAGGCACATAATTTTCATCAATGCCGTCGATGCCCAGCAGGCGCAAAGTTGCGCGTTCGACTGTCGTCGTTGTGTACTGTGACATTTCATCGAACACTTGACGTGCGATGCGGCGCGCTGAATCGCGTGCGCGATCGATTTGTGCCTGATCTAGTTGTAAATGGCTCATGCTGCTTCTCCTGTTTCTTTAATTTTTTCGTCCGATGTCGCTTCTAGTACAACGTCACATACGTCGTAACCGATGAAGGCATTCTTCGCCACGTCCAAAAACTCAGCAGCGTCAAAACTGCCACCCATGGGCGAAAATGGATTCAAAGTAATCCCGGTCAAATTAATACCACGATACCCGACTAATTTCGCACCGAGCTTTTGAAAGATCAATAAATCGGTGTTTTCTATAAATAATTTCGTGCCATCTGCAACAACCACGGTCAATGTAGGGTGACGTTCCGCCAAACTACTTAAGGCGCGCCACAATTGACGCCCGACCGCACCGCTAACGGCTATCGTGCCAACATCGGCATCGATAAATTCCATCAACTTCGCACCCGCGTTCAAAGTGGCAATTTCTTCTAAGAACAACGTCTTGCCCTGTTGATCCCAAATACCAACGCCACCTTGCGTGAACACTGCTTCACATTGCGCCTTCAGGTTGTCGTCAGCTTGTTTGATGCCGAGGATGCCGAGGCGATCACGTGTCTTGCGGATCACGTCTTGTATACCGCCGCCGATTGCGGCACCGGTTGCCAGAATCACGCCGTCAGCAATCGCTGGGGACGCATGGTGACTACGGCCTAAAGCGCCATCCAAAATCACCAAATTCGCGCCGCATTGACGTAGACGTGCTATCACTTTTAACTGATCACTACCACGCGATGCACCCGCGACTTCCATCTCGCCATATTCCAAGACTTTAACGACGAGAATTTCACCCATAGGGCTATCGATTTGGGTCGAATCAATCAACTTCCAACGCACCTTAGCGCGCTGCAAAGTCTCACGTGCAGTAGCGACCAGATTGCCAGGCCACACCATGATCGGTGGTTTTGGGTTGAAAAATACTTGATCGCGGTCTTCACCATCACGACCGATTGAGGTTAGGCCGATATCCACTTGCCCCGCCGCTGCTTGCGCTAGCACGTGATTCATCGCGACTGTCTTACCGGTATTTTTGGTCATGCCCATGACTGCTAAGGTCTGCATGCCACTATCGTGGATACGCTGCCATAGCGGGCTGGTTTGTATATTGCTAAGAGTAGGATTTTTGAATTCCATCGTCGATGACTTTCTAGGCAATTAAACGTAGAGTTCAGTAAACAACTTGCGCAGTGTTTCACTCTCACGCAATAAGGCTAATGAATGTTCTGCGTGACCAGTCGCGTAGCCATTACCAACGATCATTTCTACGTCTTTGCCTACACCTTCCGCACCCAATGCTGCAGCGGTAAAGCTAGTTGCCATCGAGAAGAAATAGATTTTTCCGTGCTGTTTGGTGGACAAGATGCTGCCCATTTCGGTGTTCTGAATATTCACGCAATTGATGACCAAATCCGCCATCGCACCATCGGTGACTTTCGAAACAGCTTCCATCAAAGCTAAGGCGTTGGTTGCGTCAACTTGCAAAGTATGATCAGCCCAACCTAAATCTTTCATGCGTTGGCAATCTTTTTCAAACGGGGAAACACCGATCACGCAACCGCTTTTACCTACACGTTTTTTCGCTTCGTAAACACATAAAGTGCCGGACTTTCCGCCGCCACCGATAACGACGACTGTGTCGCCCTCTTTCACCAAACGTGCTGTCTGCGCAGGTGCGCCAGCCACATCCAAAATCGCCAACGCCATCTTTTCATCGATGTCTTCAGGCAGTTTGGCATATAAGCCAGTTTCGAACAAAATCGCCTTACCCTTGATTTCGATCTGATCTTTTTGCATGTGAATCTTGACAATTTCATCGATGCGCAAAGGTGTCAATGACAAAGACACCAGCGTTGCAATTTTGTCGCCCACTTTCAGATCGATTTTGCCTGCGAGTGCAGAACCGATTTCTAAGATCGTACCAATCAACATACCGCCGGAACCGGTCACCGGATTGTGATGCTTACCGCGCTTCTCCACGATACCTTTCACAATTTCAGCAACCTTAGCTTCATCGCCATTGGCTTCTTGTTTAATTTGCGTGAAGCTGGCAGCATCGATGTTCAATGCAGAAACATCGATCAGGATTTCATTATCAGTGATCTCCATCGTGTTATCGATTTTCCATGCGCCTTGTGGCAAAACGCCTAGAGGTTCGATGACGCGGTGGATACCGTATGGGGAGCTTGGGGTTGTGAGTTTCATGATAAACCTACTGGAATATTTGGTGTGCAATGATGTGAAGGATACAGCGCCTTTCAGCGAATCGTGACTGAGGATCAAAGTGCAAAGTTAAACGAATTTGTAGGGCGGGTGCAACCCGCGCCGCCAGAACGTCGTAAATGCTTAAACGACCTATGTGCGGCGCGGGTTGCACCCGCCCTACGTATTTCATCTTTACTTTGCGGAGGACATTCTGGCTTTTTTGTAATTCCTGAACGCCTGTCAAAGCATGCTTTGGCTCTCCACCCTTCTACTCTAGATTCTTAATTACTACGCGTAGGCAAACTAAAGTCATGACCCAAACCAGGCATATCGATAGTCATGCCTTTGTAGTTCCGGCACTTGACGGTGGTACCACTACCATCAGGTAATTCTTCTTCACGTACATAAGTTGGGATGATAGGTAATTTACCCAAGCCACCCAAGCCATCAACCACGAAGGTTGGTACTGCTGGACCACTGATCCAACCACGCAAACCTTCATACAATTCAATCATGCGGTGATGTGGTACGATGAAATGTGCTGCACCTTCCACCATGTCTGTGGAATAAACGTAGTAAGGACGTACACCCATTTCAATAGTCTGCATAAACAAATCACGCATCACTTCGACGTCATCATTCACGCCTTTCAAACACACGGTTTGCAAGCCCATCATGATGCCGGCTTTTTGTATCATCTTGACGCGTTGACGCAGCAAAGGTGTGATTTCTTTTGGATGACCGATATGGATGTTGATCATTTGTACGCGATGTTTTTCCAATACCGCACACAACTCTGGTGTAACACGTGTTGGCAATTGCACGACCATACGTGAACCCATACGCAAGAAGCGAACGTGCGGTGCACGACGACGCAATTCGCCAAGAATGTAATCTAAACGCTCATCCGTAAATGTCAGTGGATCACCACCAGACAAGAGCACGTCGTCAATCTGTGGATTGCTCGCGATGTAATCGATAGATGCTTCGATTTCGTCTTTGGCGACGGAACCATCAGGCTGAGACACCATACGCTTACGTGTGCAAAAACGGCACAATGTTGCGCAAGTATTCGATACCAAGAACAATACACGACGTGGATAACGATGCACCACGCTAGTGCCCGGAATCGTGTCGCCTTCTTCGCCTAATTGATCTAAAGACGTCGCGAAACCAGGAATGGTTTGCTCGTGATGTGAAGGCATGTATTGCAAACGGATAGGGCAATTTGGATCATCTTTATCCATCAATTGCGCCATGTAAGGCGTAATCGCCACCGCGAATTTTTTGTAGACTGTGTTATCCACGTCTTCCACATTATTCAAAACACCCATCAATTCAGAGTGGTGAGAATACCGACGTGTAAACTGTTTTTGCCAAGATTCAGACTCTGGATCATAAGCGTCTAATTCCGCGCGTGTCAGTAATTTCTTGATAGGATTAAACTCGACTTTTTGGTCCATGATGTCTCTCTCTTTATATAAGGAATGCCAGCAGAATGTGATCGATACCCATGTGGGCGACAGGGAGATAGTGTAAAGAGGAGTTGTGCCGCCACAAACGCACAAAATGACTTAAACAACAGAAAAAAATCAGTCATAATGTATGGCAATCAAACAAAATGCCTGAAACTCAGCAAAAATAGCGATGTCACAACAATTAGATCCACTAGACCAGCAAATCATTGACCTACTTAAAGTCAACGCGCGCCTGCCGATTGTCTCGATGGCTAAAGCCCTAGGCTGCGCCCGCAGCACCGCACAGCTACGTTTAAAATCATTAGAAGATCGCGGTATCATCAGTGGCTATACAGTCGATATTTCCATTAGCCGCAGCCGTCCCAGCATACGGGCGATGGTCTTGATTTCCATAGAGTCACAACACGAACCCGAAATCATGCGTGCACTCACCAAGCGCCATGAAATCATCAAGCTCTATACCGTCAGCGGCCGCTATGACCTATGCGCGATGTTATCAACCGAATCCACGCACGAGCTTGATGCCGTGATCGATAAGATACGTTTGATTAAGGGTGTGGTGGACACGTTTTCGACGATTTTGTTGTCGACTAAGTTAGATAGACCGGAGTGATGCGTTAGAGTAATCGTGTTAGCTGTGCAGCTTGGTGCTGAGCAAAACCCAACGCCTGATAATTTTCCTCGGCAATTAAACGGTTAGCAATCACTAGATTTTTAATCGTTTTTTTCGTGATACCCGATTACGTAATCTTGTCAAAATCAAACCCTGCTTTACAGAAGGTGATGCATCCGCAGGT
>CAUPNA010000183.1:0-7978 GCA_963512475.1 uncultured Undibacterium sp. | reverse complement strand
GCCACCTGGACTGAGCGGCTTGTTGCATTTAGAAAGAGTGCCTGGGGTTTGTCTTTGATCGTGATCGTCATGGGCGGCATCTATTCCGGCATGTTCACCCCGACAGAAGCCGCTGCGGTGGCAGCAGTTTATGCCTTCATCATCGCCGTTTTTGTGTACAAAGATATGAGTCTGAAGATGGTATCTAAGGTATTGATCGACTCAGCTGCTATGTCGGCAATGCTGTTGTACATCATCACTAATGCGGTTCTGTTTTCATTCTTGATGACGAGTGAAAATATTCCGCAAGCGATGGCAGGTTGGATTCTTGATAGCGGCTTTGGCGTCATTAGTTTTCTCCTGGTCGTGAACATTCTTTTATTGTTGGCCGGAAATGTGATGGAACCATCTTCTATCGTATTAATCATGGCTCCGATTTTATTTCCAGTAGCGATGAAGCTAGGTATCGACCCTGTGCACTTCGGCATCATCATGGTGGTGAATATGGAAGTCGGCATGTGTCATCCACCCGTAGGCTTGAATCTGTACGTGGCTTCTGGTATTACTAAAATGGGTATTACGGAACTAACCATCGCGGTTTTGCCGTGGCTATGTACGATGCTAGGCTTCTTGTTCTTGGTGACTTACGTTCCTATCATCTCGACCTGGTTGCCGAATTTGATCTATAACTAGAAGCGATTAGATATCCAGGATTTAGTGCTTGAAAAAAGCCGTAACTGCTGATGAGTTACGGCTTTTTTCAACTTTCCGGAGAGCATGTTTAGATTTAAAATTTCCCTATGGAATGACTCTTGTTTCCTCGTGGAAATCAGTGAGCCTATTTAGCCAAATTGTTTAGCCGAATCATTTAGCTAGCCCATTTTGGACTAACACATTTTTTTTGAATGCTGCGATCTTTCTCTGCTGCAGAAGCACAAATGCAACAAAGCTTTTTATATATCGATCGGTTGATCTTTTTGTCATAAAAGCCGTGCTATATTCCGTACACCCTAGATTTCTGCTGATAAATTATTTAGCAGATTTCAATAAGTCCAAAATACGGAAGTGCAATAAGAGCGCTCTTCAGAGCGCAATTAAAGAGGGGGGGAGATTCGCGTTTCAAGATAAGCTGAGTCCTTTTCAAAGAGACTAAACAGCCCGAACGTGAAAAATTTTAGAAGGCGCATCCACTGGGTGCGCCTTTTTTCTTGCACGGTTACAATCACGTAAATCATTTTGAATGGACATGTGATGGCCACCCCAGAATCAAAACTAGAGTCCGCAATCTTCGCCGCTATCGTGCCAGCACCGTTTGGTTATATTGGTGTACGTACGGAGCAAAATTCGGAGCAAAAATCAGCGCCACATTCTGAATCAACGCAAATCAGCGAACTGGTTTATTTGCCGTCACGTTTCCAAGAGAAAGCACCTATTAATGCTGCTGCCGAATTAGCCGCGCAGCAAATTGAACGCTATTTTTCTGATCCTGATTTTTCGTTTAGCTTACCTCTAAAAACCATAGGATCGCCATTTCAACACAAAGTCTGGCAAGCGATTTCCAGTATCCCTCGTGGTGAAGTGAGAACCTATGGGCAAATAGCCAAACACATACAATCTGCACCACGCGCGGTAGGGCAAGCTTGTGGCGCCAACTGGTTTCCATTAGTCATTCCCTGTCATCGCGTTACCGCATCCGGTGGCTTGGGTGGCTTTGCTCATCACGATGACGAGACTGGTTTTCATTTGGGCATTAAGCGTTATTTATTACGCTTTGAACGCGTGCCAGAGTATAGTAAGTTGGAATCTATTCAACAGCAGGAGTCTATGTGGTAAAGGCGGTATCAAAGAAGATAGTGAAGCGCGCGGAAGAGTCTGTTGTGATTCCATCGAAAAAGATCAAAGCGCTGACAGCGCCCTTGATAGAACTACCTGGACAAGTCCAGGCGCAGATAGATCAGTTTTGCGATAGCTTGTGGCTGGAGGATGGCTTAGCTAAGAATTCGCTTGAGGCTTATCGACGTGATTTGCGTTTGTTTGCGGAGTGGCTGCATAGTACGACTCAGAAGCACCTGCTCCAAGTGACTGAAGTCGATATCTTTTCTTATGTCGCGGCTAAACATAGTAGTTCAAAAGCTACCTCGGCCAATCGCCGTATGACCGTGTTGAAGCGTTATTACCAGCAAGCCTTTCGGCAAAATCAGATCGCAGTCAATCCATGTACTAAACTTAAATCCGCCAAGCAAGCAGATCGACTCCCTAAAACCTTGAGCGAAAAACAAGTTGTATCCTTATTGCTAGCTCCCGACGATCAAACCCCTCTGGGTTTGCGTGACCGCACCATGTTAGAGCTACTCTACGCCTGCGGTTTGCGCGTGACGGAATTAGTCTCACTCAAATCCTTTGAGGTCAGTCTGAATGATGGCGTCTTGCGGGTAACAGGCAAGGGTAGTAAAACACGTTTGGTGCCCTTTGGCGAAGTGGCACGCGTGTGGCTGCAACGCTATTTAAGTGAAGGCAGACCTGCGATTTTGAATGGGCAGATAGATGACGCCTTATTCGTCACCGCACGTGGTGGCGCAATGACACGGCAAATGTTCTGGGTTGTCATCAAAAAATGCGCAGCGACCGCAGGCATTACCTCGCCGCTGTCACCGCACACATTGCGGCATGCCTTTGCCACCCATCTGTTAAATCACGGCGCAGATCTACGTGTGGTGCAAATGCTGCTCGGGCATGCAGATATCTCAACGACGCAAATTTACACACACGTGGCGCGTGAACGTTTGAAGCAATTGCATGCGGAGCATCATCCGCGCGGGTAAATATAGTTTTACAATTCAATTTATTTTGAGAGTCATTGTGAGTCATTGAGAGTTATTGAGAATTAGAGAGATTATCGTGGCAAAAAAAGAACATGTATCAGAAACCCCTGCGACGCAATTGTTGCGGAAGCAGGGCGCTGTATTTACTGAGCATCCTTACGCTTATGAAGAGCATGGTGGTACCACCGTGTCGGCGCGCGAGTTGGGTGTGGAAGAGCATTCAGTCGTAAAAACTTTGATCATGCAAGATGAGCAGGCTAAACCTATGGTGGTGTTGATGCATGGTGATAAAACCGTCTCGACGAAGAATCTGGCGCGGCAGATAGGTTGTAAAGCTGTCGAGCCTTGCAAGCCTGAAGTAGCACAACGGCATTCGGGTTATATGATAGGCGGAACTTCCCCGTTTGGAACCAAGAAAACCATGCCGGTCTATGTGGAAGCGAGTGTGTTGGAATTGGAGAAAATTTATTTGAACGGTGGTCGGCGTGGATATTTGATCGGTATTGCGCCAGCGCTACTGTTGGATATTTTGATGGCGAAACCGGTCCATTGTGCTTTATAGTAGCGTGCTTTGGTTCCTGTAAACTATAGCTTCCACAGGTACTGTATTGTTTAAAAATAATAAAAAATAATTTTTAAACTATTTTACAAAAGTAAATTCAAAAGTAAATTCAAAAGGATGGATGAGGATGGATGCTTTGATTGCTATTGGTGCAGTTTTGGCCGCGTATTTAATTGGTTCGGTGTCGTTTGCGGTAGTGGTAAGCCGTTTGTTTGGTTTGTCTGATCCGCGCACGTATGGCTCTAAAAATCCGGGTGCGACGAATGTTTTGCGTAGTGGGAATAAAGCTGCAGCGGTTTTAACTTTGCTGGGTGATGGTTTTAAAGGTTGGCTGGCGGTTTGGTTAGCTTTGTTTTTTCAAGATAAATTTCAACTCGGGTCTGGCACGATAGCCGCTATTATTTTGGCGGTATTTCTTGGACATCTTTGGCCGGTGTTTTTTAAATTTGTCGGAGGTAAAGGCGTCGCGACTGCCTTGGGTATTTTGTTGGCAGTCAATGTTTGGTTAGGCTTAGGTACATTGGTGACGTGGCTGGTGATTGCCTATGCTTTCCGCTATTCTTCTTTGGCTGCACTGATTGCTTCTTTGTTTGCGCCGTTTTACTACGCAATTTTGTTTGGCGCTGATTTGAATTTGTTAGCGATTGCAGTTATGAGTGGTCTACTGATTTATCGTCATAGTCAAAATATTGCGAATTTAATGAGTGGTAAAGAGAGTCGTATTGGTAGTAAGAAAAAATAGTTTAGCTTGGTTGCTGAAATAGACAAAAGCCTCGTATCATTTTTTGATACGAGGCTTTTTTGTTTGCGGCATCCTACTTCTTTAAACGATTACGCTGCCACTAATTCATTCAAAGGCCAGCGTGGGCGTACATTGAAACTATAGTTTTTCGTCGCTAATTCAGGATTGTTCTTTAGACGCATCGCACCAGCGAAAGCAATCATCGCACCATTGTCAGTGCAAAATTCTAATTCTGGGTAATACACTTGAAAACGTTTCTTAGGATTGGACGAGTTGGCTGCGGCATTGAGTGCAGTTCGCAATTGTTGATTAGCACCGACGCCACCGGCGATCACCAATCGTTTTAATCCAGTTTGTTTCATCGCGGTCAGACATTTTGCGACCAGTACATCAATAATGGCGTCAACAAAACCTCGAGCAACATTAGCTTTGTCGTTCGCATTTAATGCTTCTGGATATTTTTTGACTGCGGTTAATACCGCCGTTTTTAAACCAGAAAAGCTGAAATTCAAATCTTTGGAGTGCAGCATAGGACGTGGGAATTGGTGTATCGCTGGGTCGCCTTCTGTCGCGAGCTTGGAAATCGCGGGACCGCCCGGATAATCGAGTCCTAATAATTTGGCTGATTTATCGAATGCTTCGCCTGCAGCATCATCTAAGGTTTCACCTAATAATTCATAACGACCTACACCATCAACGCGCATCAGTTGCGTGTGACCGCCCGAAACTAGCAAAGCAACGAAGGGGAACTCTGGTGGCTGGCTTGCCAGTAGCGGCGAGAGTAAGTGGCCTTCCAGATGATGTATGCCTATGATGGGTTTGTCTAAAGCCAGGCCTAGACCACAGGCGACTGAGGCACCGACCAAGAGTGCGCCAGCCAAACCCGGTCCTTGGGTGTAGGCGATCGCATCAATCGCGGTTTTATCGATCTGAGCTTTATTCAGCGCTTCACTTAGCAGTGGTAAGGCGCGCCGCACATGATCGCGTGATGCCAATTCAGGTACAACACCGCCATATTCTTGGTGCATGGCGATTTGCGAGTGCAGGGCGTGCGACAGCAAACCGCGCTCGGTATCATAGAGCGCGATACCGGTTTCATCACAAGAGGATTCAATACCTAGAACGATCATATGTAATTTTCTAAATGAAGCTTTAACTTATACCTAGCCATATTGCACAATGACTTAAGCTTAAGCCATTGAAGAGGGCGTCATTATAAGCGATGTGTAAAATAGCGAAGCGTTCAGACTTGTTTAGCCGTCTCCAGCCAGTTCTGTAATGCAGCGCCATACAAAGGCTTGCTGGCGAAATAGCCTTGCATGGCATCGCAACCAAGATCAAGCAAGGTATCGCGCTCAGCCTGCGTTTCTATACCTTCGGCGATTACATGCAAATTTAAGCCATGTCCCATCTCTATAATGGTCTTGACCAATCGTTGAGTGGATGATAATTGATCAATGTTGATCACGAAGCTGCGGTCGATTTTTAATTCTGCGACGGGTAATTGTTGCAAGTAGGCGAGCGAAGAATGACCGGTACCAAAGTCATCTATAGACAGACCAATGCCAGTATCGCGCAAGGCGTGCAGCAAAGGAATTGCGCTGCCGGGATCTTCCATAATGCCGCTTTCTGTCAGCTCCAGTTTCAAGCGTTTTGGATCTACCTGGTGTTGTTGCAATAATTTGCTGACTTTGTCTGGAAAATGCTGATCACGCAAATCATTCGTACTGACATTGACCGCGATACTGAGCTCAGGATAAGTCTGCTGCCAGCTTGCCAAAGTTTGCACGGCTTGATTCAGCATCCATTCCGTGACATGACTAATATAGCCAGTGCGCTCAGCAAATGGCACAAATTCTATTGGTGAGATGAAGCCACGCTGTGGATGTTGCCAGCGCACCAGTGCTTCGAATCCATAACAGTGCATATCGCTTAAACGTACTTTTGGCTGTAGCCACATTTGTAACTCATGATTCAGCAAGGCCGAGCGCAAGTCGGATAAGAGGCTGAGGTGACTCAAGCGCGAGGCTTCTTGCGCATCGGAGTACCAAGCGCTGATTTGCGTATTGGCTTTTGCCGCATACAAAGCGATTTCTGCATTGCGTATCAAACTGTTGAGATTCGGGGTTTCAGCATTGGCTAAGGCGATGCCATACACCATGTTGACATCGACGCTATGACTGGTGCAAATAATAGGTGTACTCAAGTGATGATTGAAATGGCTGATGATTTGAACGACTAATTCGGTAATCGTTTGCGTGCCTGTTGCTGAACAAAGTAAGGCAAACTGTCCACCCGAAAATTTGGCTAGATAACCGCTACCATCGGGATAGTCACGCAACGCCTCTTGGAGACGAGCACTGGTTTGGACGATGACGTTATCACCGACGCCAAAGCCCAAAGTTTCGTTGACAATTTTTAGACGCGCCACATCCATTAAAATCATGGCTTTGTTAGCGAGATCACTTTGCGAGAAATTTTTTAAGAGTAGGGTGCGATTCGGCAAATGGCTTAGTTGATCGTAGTATGCCAGCTGCTCGATTTCAGCTTCACGCGTGGCGATCGCATCGGACATGGTGTTGAGCGCTATGCCTACTTGCGCAATTTCGGTAGCGCGTGTGAGTGGTACCTTACTGTCGTAATTACCTGCTGCGATTTGTAAGGCGCTTTGCTCTAGATCGTTGAGTGGGTGTACGACACTGCTTTGGGTGATGAATGCCAGCCCTAGGCCGCATAATACCGCGATGACAGAAATGGCAATCACTTGTAATTTAAGTTGTTCTAGATCTCTTTTTTCTTCCTCTTGACGCTGCATGATGTTGCGTTTTTCCAAATCCAACAAAGCGGCGCTCTCAGTTAAGAAGGCCTGCCGCGCGGGAGCAACTTGCTCTTCAAATACCTGCTTGGCACCTTCAGGATTGTCGAGTTCGATTTCATCAAACAAATTCAGATAGGATTGACGGAATTCTTGATGGGTACGGGCAACGCGTTCTAGGCAGGTCAGTTCAATTTCGTCTTTGGTTGCATTGGTTAAAGCTTGGATTAACTCGTCTATATGTTTTTTCTTGGCATCGACCGCGTCGTATGCAGGCTTGCGCTTGTCTTGCGTGGAGCTGAAAATTAAGACCAGCGCGCTGGTCGAGCCTTCTATATCTAAGGCCAAATTTTGTACTTGTAATAGTTTTTGCAAGTCCTCTCTGGCGAATTGTTGACTACGCTGGGTGACGTGCTGCACTTGAGCCACGGTTTTAATGACGACCAGAATGAAAAGGCAAAGAATCAAGAGATAGCTGAGCGCTAAACGATAGCTGATTCTGCGGGGTAGTATCCGTTCGATAGCAATGTGATACGCGTCGTTCATAAATCCTCTGAATGGGGTGCGAGCGGCTAAGTTAGAAATGGCTGATAGCTCATTCAGTATCTTAGCCCTTTTTAGGCCAATTTAGCGAAATATGCTGTCCACAGAAAGTGAAACCTAGTTTCTTTATCCCGAACGTTGTAAGTATCGCTGCTTCGTCGCCCAGTAGTGCAATAAAGCTGCAAAGCTATCTCAGTTTGGACTAAGTTTGGACTAAGTTTCGAGGAAGATTGACTTTATTCTTCGGCTATCAGCTAAAATGAAATTCTTCAATTCATTACTGTCGGGAGTCTGTCTATGTTTTTAGATCATGCCAAAATCTCAGCCACTCATAGCGAAACCGAGCCAGATCGTATCGAACGATTAAATCGTGTCTATGGATACGCCATCGCCTTGGCGGATGCCGATGGTAATACGCAATGTATTACTAAACTGGCAAAAATTCATGATCATAAAGGCACGCTCATGGTGATCTGGCATGCAGCGCCAACTGAATTTGAACGCATCTATTTTGT
>CAUPNA010000182.1:0-8007 GCA_963512475.1 uncultured Undibacterium sp. | reverse complement strand
GGATGGTTCGACAGGTTTGATAACTGCGACTGCGGGTGGTTCATACAGTTTTGATGATTTCAAACTTTTCGCTGGTTACCAATCCATGAAAAATGAGAATTCGATTTTGTTACCTGTGTTTTACGATGCGTGGGATCTAGAAATTACACCAGGTCTAAAAGCGGGCGGTGTGCCAACGCCAGTGATCGCTGCTTGGACAAGTATTTTCAGATCTAATATTACAAAAAATTTCAAGCTGAAAGCTGAGAGTTACAGCCTAGGTATGCACTATAAGATTGGTAATGGCCGTGTCATGGCATCATATAGTCATCAAGATGATAAAACTTTGTCGAATAGTGACGTCACTCAATATGGCTTGGGCTACGACTACAATTTATCCAAACGTACGGATGTTTATGCCGTCTATGGCTATACAAAGAATCAAAATGACGGACAGTATGCCCCAGGTGCCGCTAGTGCCTCGGGTGGTTTTACTGAGGTGGCAGGCCAACCAGGACGTGTCATGCAATTCGGTATTCGCCATCGCTTTTGATCATAAGATCACTGCTTGGTAATAAAGTAAAAAAAGTGCTGCGATTTGCAGCACTTTTTTTTGGTTGATAGCCTTTATAAGGCGACTTGGTCTCTACCACGCTCTTTTGCTCTATAAAGCGCAGCGTCAGCGCATGCGATGACTGCCATACCATCTTGCCCTGATTGTAAACGAGCGAGCCCAAGCGATGCAGTAATATGCGGCAATGGCCTCTGGTCATCTTGAAAAATGGCTGTTTGGCGGATACGTTCACAAAGTCGTTCGGCGACCACCAAGGCTGATTCTTCACTTGTATTCGGTAGGATAATCAGCATTTCTTCACCACCGTAGCGTGCGGCGAAATCACTTGGGCGAAGACCATTATTAATCACTTTTGCTGCCGCTTGCAATGCTTCATCACCAGCAACATGGCCAAACTGGTCATTGAATTTTTTAAAATGATCTAAGTCGACCATGATGACGCTGAGCTCGGTCTGTGTTGCATGCGCATGTTCGATTAATCCTGGGAGTTGCGCGTTTAACCAAGAGCGGTTATGCAAACCAGTTAAGCCGTCCACCATAGAAAGTTGGCGATAAAATTCTCCCACCTTTTGGCGATTGCGTAGCTGCGCATTGGTGGCGCGAATCCTAAACGAGAGCAAACGCAATAAATTACGCGCGACGCCATTCGACTCATCAATCAATTTCCACATACAAGCAGCATCGATTAAAAGTAATCTGCTGTCGCTAACCGCAGCAATTGTTGCGACCGAAGTCTCTTCATTCAATACGGAAATCTCGCCAACACACTCGCCAGCAAAATATTGTGTGCTGGCACTTTCTAATTGGCGCTTCGTCACATTGCTAGCTTGAGCTAGTGTGCCAATCAATACGACATACAGGCAAGCGCCTTGGCTGTTGCTATCTATGATGATTTCGCCAGCGCGCGCGGACACTACAGGACAAAGATCAAGTGCTCGCTGTATCGCACTCATTTCTTGGGACGCTAAACCGTGAAAAAGTTGAATGTCATGTACCTTAAAACCCGAATCTTTAAAATGACCTATGTGTTCCAAGGCGACCTCTGAATAATGCAAAATTTCGTTATCAAGATTTTTTCCGTTCAAGGTAATCATGATGATTAAAACAAGATGATACTCGTTTGCGAGGTCTTATTGAATAATTTGATTTAATGCTTCAAAGCGTAATTCCGTCTCTTCAAAAATCGCTAAATAAGCCTCTTCGGATAAACCTACATTGTCCCAAGCAAATTGGGATATAGTGGGCACCATTTCGTGCGGGTTGTCGCATAGATCGAGAGCGTGAACGATCGCGTTGGCTACATGCACGATCGAGGCAATTGAATTGAGTTCTTTGTTTTCCGGTTCATGATGTCCGCGAATCGCATCTTGTATTGCATCAGAAAAATTCCATTGCAGAGCCAGGATTAATCCTACAGACACGTGATCGACGCCAAGTATGGTGCGTTCTGCGTCAAGCAAACTGCAGTCTTTTTCTGTTGCACACCTAATGACTTCCTCATATTTTTTAGGGAAGCGTGATACCAAAACTAAACGGCCAATATCATGTAGCAAGCCTGCTGTGAATGCGAAATCATGCTTAAGATGCAAACTGCGTGAAATAAGTTCTGCGCATATTGCAGTAGCAATATTGTGGCGCCAGAAACCAAAACTATCGAAGCCCTTGCAATTTGCCACTGGCAAATTATGTGTAAAGATACTGGTACGAATGAGGTTTTTGATGTTTTTTGTGCCAAGCATCGAGACGGCTTGTTGGATGGTAACGACTTTGGAATTCGCACCATAATAAGACGTGTTTGCAACCTTTAAAACTTTTGCCGCGAGTGATTGATCTAAGGCGACCTTTTCTACGATAGCGTCTAAGCTAATATCGTCACTGCTGAGGTCGCTGAGCATTTCTTGCGCGACTTGCGGTAGAGTAGGTAAGTCGTTAATTTTATTAATGACTTCTTCTAATGAAATCTCAAGGTTATTTTGATCTCTGATGAATTGGCTCATTAAGTTTTACTCCTGCGATACTTCTCAACGTACATCTTCAACATATCGGTCGGTTCACCAACCGGAGCATGCCTGAAAATAGCACCAAGTTTGGCAATTTTTTTTTGCTGAAGCTCAATATCACTGTTGTCGTTCTCATCATCATCAATTGAGTCAGAAAAAACCGCGAGTTGATGTACCTCGTGGTGTGCCATCGCTTTGATAGTATTCTCAGTCAGCTCAGTCCCTGACGGTAACAATATATGACCAAGTTTATCTAGCAAATTCTCGGACAAAATCATTCCTGCACGAAGTTTTGACACTGGAATAAAATGGTGTTTCTTACTCATAAAAGACGTCTCCTGTTACGCCAGTGTAATGATTTTTTCAGGAAATATAAGGGAGTGTTGTAATTTGGTGAAGTGTTTGCGCTGAATGTTGGTTATCGCGTTAGCTTGGCGCAAGCTACAAGGCGGTTTTGTTTTGTTGCACAGCTAATTTCATGGTCTAAAAATAATTCATAGTATCAAGAAAAGTATTCAATGAACCACTTATTCCGCGACTTCGTCATTCATCGCCCGCGATTTGTCTTTGCATTAAACTTAGGGATTTTCGGGTTTTTTTTGCTTCCTGTTGATTGGAGTCTTATTAGCAGGGTGCTCATGGCGTGGAATGTGACTGTCTGGACCTACTTATTTTTAGTTGTTTGGCTTTTGCGTGGATCGAGTCATGAGAGTGTCGTGAAGGTGGCTGAGCGCGAGGATAATAGTGCTTTCGCGGTTTTATTCATTTTGGCTTGTTCAGCGACTGCAAGCTTATTTGCTATCGTATTTGAATTGTCTAATTTACGTGAACTTAACGGTGAAATGCGGCTATTGAAATACTTGTTTACCAGTGCCACCGTGATAGGCGCTTGGCTATTACTGGCTACAATTTTTACCTTTCATTATGCGTTGCTTTTTTACAGATCTCCGAAAGAGCAGAGAGCATTACAATTTCCAAACCAAGAGGCGCATCCTGACTATTGGGATTTTTTATATTTTTCTTTCACGATCGCAGTCGCATTGCAAACGTCAGATGTGTTGGTGATGTCACGAGCTATGCGAAAAACAGTATTGGCACAATCGGTGTTAAGTTTTATGTTTAATGCTGCGATATTGGGATTTTCTATCAATATCGCAGCTGGTCTTGTTGGCAATTAAACGATAGTTGCAACGAATCCGACCAAGGGTCGAGCTTGACTACCATCTATTGCGTCCATCGTACCAATGTTCTTGGTCGCCGCGTCGGTTGTTTCTTTCATGCCGCTCGTATCTGCGATCAAAATTTCTTCGTTCTCGATAGTCATAGCGATCATGATGCGTCGTTCGCCATGGGCGGCCGTAGCGATGTTCGACATATACATGGTCGTAGTATGGTAAAGCAGAGCGCAATTGGATAGGTATGCCGCCAAGATTGAGGTTGATTCCAAACGGCAGGTGACCACCTGAGCGCCATTGGGCGCCTTCTGACCAATACCAAGTGCGGGCACGTGGTGAAAAATAGACCTGATGACTTGGGTAGTACACAAAATCGTGAAATTGTACTGGCGCTGGCCGTGAATATACTGGCGCAGGTGGATATCGATCATGTGCATGAGCATTTAGTGCAATAGTGCTGACTCCTATTAATGCCATGCTAATAAGCAGCTTACTGAATAATTGGTTTTTCATCTTATGCTCCCGAGTTGAACCTGTATCTCAATAACGCCGCTTGAATAAAAATGGCGGACATGGAAACACATGAAATTGAAACAAAGTATTTCAATCGAAGTAGTAGTTATGGATCAGAATTTGTCCTTAGAATTTATTTTTTTCTGCCAAATACCGTGCAAGATTAATCATGCTTGTGTCTAATCCTCCAACAAAGCAGGGATTTTTATGATTTCAGTCTAAGTCTTGTTATGATGCTTACTTTCGCTTATCTCCTTTAATTTAATAACATCCCCTATGTTTGATTTCATCTCCAAATTGATACACGGTCGTTCTGAAGCCAAGAAAAATGATCAACAAGTCGCAGCAACTCTGAATGCGCATCTGCAAGCTGAGGATAAACATAAGAGTAGAGAGCAAGAACGCCATTTGTTTTTGCAAAAAGTTGAGGCAGCGGCTAATGATGAAACACAATTGATAGAATTATTGGAACAGTGTGATTTTGCGGATGGTCGTTTTCAGATCGCGCAAAAAATTGTAAGCCAATCGGGTATGGTGAAAGTTTTACCCGCGATGCGTAAGCTGGATAAGCGAGTAGCAAAATTACTTCAGACGCGACTGGATGAAATTTCTGAAAAGGCACAAAACGACCTGGCGGCGCAAGCCTGTGTTACGGCAGCGGAAAGTTTATTGCAGCAGGGCGTTATTTTAAGCAATCAATTAGTTGACCTCGATAAGCAATATGCACTGGTAAAGTCATTCTCCGAAATGGTCAACATTCAGTTCCAGGAAAAACGTCAAATACTGACAAAACGATTGGGTCAACAAATTCAATTGCAGCAACGCTTATTGGTGTTGATGCAGGGATTCGAGCAGGTAGAGGATCATGCCGCAAGCGATCTTGACGCAAAGTTTCTTGATTGGCAGGCGAGATTTGATGCTTGTTCTTCTGATGAAAATGCCGCTTCCTTACCGAAGCATTTGCTAAACGAATGCCAGCTAAAGCTGAAAGCAATACAGGATAATTGGCGCCGGGCGCATGCAAAGTCAGAACAAACTCATGAGCTGGTTTCGGCACCAGAAAATATAAATCTAGGCGAACAAGGTGCCGATGTTCCCGTCCGATTAATGGTTCAAGAAAAAACGGTCAGTAAACCAGCGAACAAAAAAACAAATAGGCCACATTTATCGCTGTCGCTCGAACAGATTGAAGTGAGCCTGCAACAAATGGAAGCTGCTTTGGAGCAGGGAAGTGTGCAGAATGCACGTCAGTTTGATCGCGAATTGCGAGATGTTGATACCAAACAAAGCTACGTAAATTTAGTGCTGAGTGTGGAGTTGAAAGAGCGGCTCAATTTGGCGCGCAAAGAACTGTTACATTTGTTGTCATGGGCAAAATGGAGTGGTAATGCGTCCCGTGATGAATTAGTGAATACTGCTGAAGGTTTAGCGGGATTAAAACTTAGTCCGAAAGAAATTGTGGGGACGGTTTCGGCATTGCGTGAACAATGGAAACAAACCGAAGCGAGTAGCGGTGCTGCCACGAAAGAACTGTGGACACGATTTGACACTGCGTGCAACTCTGCTTATGCACCTGCGGCGCAGTTTTTTAGCGAGCAAAGCGATCAACGTCAAGCAAACCTGCGACAAGCAGAGGCAAATCTTGTTGATTGGCAAGCTCAGGTTCAGGCATTGCTGACACCTGAAGTAGATTCTTCAAATGACAAGCTGGAAAAAAATGACTGGAAGAGCATTGCTAGTACCATCCAACAGATGCAACAAAGTTGGCGTGGTTTGGGGCATGTGGATCGTAAAGATAAGAATCGTTTGGATAAAGAGTTTGATGCTTTGCTAGATCAATTGCGCCAACCTTTAGCAGCACGCCAACAAGAAGAAATCGCTTCACGTGAAGCCTTGATTTTATCGGCTAGTCAGTTAGATAGCACACAGAAATCCGCCGTAGACCAATTGCGTCAATTGCAGCAACGCTGGCAAATACAAGCGGCTAGTCTTCCCTTGCCGCGTAAAGATGACCAAGCGTTGTGGGAGCGCTTTCGGGTGGCATGTGACGCCGTGTTTGAGCAGAAACGGGCAAATGCAGAGAGTGCTGACAAACAGCGGCAAGAAAATTTACAAGCAAAAGAAAAAATCTGCTTGGAGTTACAGCAAGTGAATCTGGGAGAATTTAATGAAGCCCAAAAGATATCGGGATTGATTGTCAACGCGAAAAATGCATGGCGCCAACTCGGTCAAGTACCGCGTTCAGACGAACAAAAGGTCGAGGCAAAATTTCAAACTCTGCTCGATGGCTTGCAGCTGCAAATGCAACAACTACAAGAGCGAAGTGAGCAAGAAAAGTCGCAACATATTTTGAATAAGTTGCATACTTGTTTACAAGTTGAAGCTTTAATATCTAGTTCTACGACTGACTTAGTTGCACTGCAAACCTTAAAGCAAGATTGGAATTCGTGCACATTACCTAACTCGCCCATCAGTAAAAATTTGCAGCAAAAATTTGACAAAGTTTGCAGCTTATTAGAACCATCAGATGGAGCGGCTGATACCAGTGCTTACCAAGAGCACGCTAACAGTAAACGTGCGGAGATTGAAGATACTTTATTACATTTAGAGATCTTGTTAGGTATTGACAGTCCAGCTGAGTTAAGTCGTGAGCGTTTGCAGAAACAAGTTCAAGTGCTGCAATCATCTCTGAAGAATGGACAAGATAAAACGCAAGCGCTCGGACTGCTAAATCATTTACTTAGTTTGCCACTTAAGGTCGATACTAAGATGCAGCAACGTGTCGAGAGCTTGTTTCGTAAGGCAAATTTGAAAGTTCAGTAATAGCCATTTTTGGGTATCTGCACGTCAAATGAAAAATTAGATTTTTTAGTACAGTTTTTCAGGCTATAGACGCCGTAGTTGGCAGCAGCAAATTGAGATTGAGCGATATTTGGCGAAATAGAAAGGTGTACAAATGCAGTTGTATAGTTACTTTAGAAGTTCTGCGTCGTATAGAGTGCGGATTGCTTTGAATCTGAAAGGGATAGAATACGAGCAAGTGCCAGTGCATTTGGTAAAGGATGGCGGTCAGCAATTTTCAGAACAATATAGAGCTATTAATCCTGAGTCGCTAGTCCCCGCTTTAGTCGATACAAATAACGGCGACGAGCATGCAATCAGCCAATCTTTGGCAATTCTTGAGTATTTGGAAGAAAAATATCCACAATTTGCTTTATTGCCCAAAGATTTTTCCGATCGTGCCTATGTGCGGGCACTTTCCTTGTCGATCGCTTGTGATATCCATCCAGTCAGTAACTTACGAGTTTTGAAGTATCTCAGTGCAAACTTTGCGGCAACAGATGAGCAAAAGAATACATGGTACCGGCATTGGTGCGAATTGGGGCTGTCAGTGATAGAGCAGCGTTTGGTGCAGGGAGGCCGTAGCGGCAATTTTTGTTTTGGCGATAGACCCGGATTGGCGGACTGTTGTTTGATTCCACAAATCTTTAATGCGCAGCGTTTTAAATGTGATTTAAGCGCCATGCCCAAGATTCTCGAAATTAATGAGCGTTGTCTAGCACTCGATGCATTCGATAGGGCGGCTCCAGCGAATCAAGCTGATGCAGAATAGAAAAAAGCCAGGAATGATCTGACCCCAAAAAGTTGGACAGTTTGTTAGTTAGGCATGTAAGGGCTGATTTCTGTATTGCACAGGACTCAGCCCTTTTAGTTTAAGTTTGATTCTGTCGTGATTATAGTAGCGAATGTATTCTTTGATGCCATG
>CAUPNA010000181.1:0-8061 GCA_963512475.1 uncultured Undibacterium sp. | reverse complement strand
TCTGCAGCAAAAGTTACTTCTTACCTGCACGGTACACGTATCGGCGTGGTAGTTGAATTTGATGCAGCTGACGAACAAATTGGTAAAGACGTAGCGATGCACATCGCAGCGATGAAGCCAGTGTCTTTGTCTATCGAGCAAGTTCCTGCTGAATTGATCGAAAAAGAGCGTTCAGTGGCTTCTTTGAAAGCGGCAGAATCTGGTAAGCCAGCTGACATCGTTACTAAGATGGTTGAGGGCTCCATTCAGAAGTTCCTGAAAGAAGTTTCTTTGTTGAATCAACCGTTCGTGAAAAACGACAAGCAAACAGTTGAGCAAATGTTGCAAGCTGCTGGCGCATCTGTAAAAGCATTTACGATGTTCGTGGTGGGCGAGGGCATTGAGAAGAAGCAAGATGACTTCGCTGCGGAAGTAGCGGCGCAAGTTGCTGCTGCTAAACAAGCATAAGCAGACATTAAAAAGAAAACGGGCCGTAAGGCCCGTTTTTTTAAGAGCAGTATTTAAGAGTAGTATTTGTAGTATTGGCAGTAAAATGAAAAATCGTGCTAGTGCAAGCGATTATCGCAAATGTTTTATATCGAAGTTTGTCTTTGTTCCTACAACTCAGAGCGAGCCTCGCAGAATTTTTGCAATAATCTCTTCCCAACTTTAAAGGAGCCTAGATCGTGACTAAACCAGCTTATAAGCGTGTGCTTTTAAAACTCTCTGGTGAGGCTTTAATGGGTGATGATGCCTATGGCATCAATCGCGCTACCATTGAGCGTATGGTGGCCGATGTCGCCGAAGTTTCCCGTATGGGCGTAGAGCTGGCGATTGTAATCGGCGGCGGGAATATCTTTCGCGGTGTAGCACCCGGTGCGCAAGGCATGGATAGAGCCACTGCTGACTATATGGGAATGCTGGCCACTGTCATGAATTCCCTCGCTTTGGGCGATGCCATGCGCCAAGTTGGCGTCACTGCACGCGTAATGTCAGCAATCGCGATTGAGCAGGTGGTTGAGCCTTATGTTCGCCCTAAAGCCTTGCAATACTTGGAAGAGGGTAAAGTGGTGATTTTTGCTGCTGGCACTGGTAATCCTTTCTTTACCACTGATACGGCTGCGGCCTTGCGTGGCGCAGAAATCGGTGCCGAGTTGGTCTTGAAAGCTACCAAGGTCGATGGCGTCTATACAGCCGATCCGAAAAAAGACCCGACCGCCACCCGCTATACCACTATTTCTTTTGATGAAGCGATCTCGCGTCATTTGCAAGTGATGGATGCAACTGCTTTTGCTTTATGTCGTGATCAGAAGTTGCCGATTAAAGTATTCTCTATTGTTAAGCCAGGTGCCTTGAAAAATTTGATTATGGGTGGAGACGAAGGTACCTTAGTCCACGTATAATGCGCGGTTTTGGATCGCATTGTGATCCTTAGTTGGCGCCGCAAACTTAATTTGTTTTGAGGCCAATGAGAGCGTAAGCTCTCATTCTCATTTAGTTCAGGAGTAAATCATGACAGTTGCCAGTGTTAAAAGTAGCGCCGATCAGCGCATGCAAAAATCGATTGAGACCTTAAAGGCAGATTTGTCCAAGGTTCGTACCGGTCGTGCTCATCCAGGTATTTTGGATCATGTAATGGTCGATTACTACGGTTCACCGACCAATATCTCACAAGTCGCAAACATCACTTTGATCGATTCTCGTACTATCGGTGTGCAACCGTGGGAAAAGAAAATGTTAACTGTGATCGAAAAAGCGATCCGTGAATCTGATCTGGGTCTGAACCCTGCCTCACAAGGTGATTTGATTCGGGTGCCAACACCACCATTGACAGAAGAGCGTCGTAAAGAAATGGTGAAATTGGTAAAGACTGAAGGCGAAGATGCCAAAATTGCGGTACGCAATATCCGCCGCGACGCGAATGAGTCATTGAAAAAACTGTTGAAAGACAAAGATATTTCTGAAGATGACGAGCGTCGTGCGCAAGATGATATCCAAAAGCTAACAGATAAATTCGTGGCAGAAGTTGATAAACTCTTGGCTGAGAAAGAAAAAGAAGTGTTGACCGTTTAGGTCGAGATTAACTTTCTCTTTTTAGTCAATTCTGGAGTTTCATGAATCATTCAAGCTCAACGAAAACAGTCCCTGATGCGGGGCTGATGCCAAAGCACATTGCCATTATTATGGATGGTAATGGGCGTTGGGCTACCAAGCGGTTTCTGCCGCGGGTCGCTGGACATGTCAAAGGTGTTGATGCGGTGCGTGGCATCGTTGAAGCCTGTATTAAACGCGATATTCAGTTTCTTACTTTGTTTGCGTTCAGTTCTGAGAATTGGCGGCGTCCTGCCGACGAAGTGTCTTTGTTGATGCGTCTTTTTGTGACTGCTTTGGAAAAAGAAGTTAAGAAGATGCACGACAATAATATCTGCTTAAAAATTGTCGGCGACCTGTCACGCTTTGATCTTCCACTGCAAGAAGCAATTCGTCAGGCGCAAGCGCTGACTGCGGCGAACACACGTTTAACGGTAACAATATGTGCTAATTATGGCGGTCGCTGGGATATTGTTCAGGCGGTCAATAAGTTGACTTCTGGTGGGCAAGATTCAATTGAAATCACTGAAGAGATGCTGGAGTCTCAGTTGTCTATGGCGTATGCGCCTGAGCCAGATTTGTTTATCCGTACCGGTGGCGAAACGCGTATTTCTAATTTCTTATTGTGGCAGTTGGCTTATACTGAACTGTATTTCACCGGTACTTTCTGGCCTGATTTTAATGCCAAAGCATTAGATGAGGCGATACATTCCTATCAAACCAGAGAGCGCCGTTTTGGGCGTACTAGTGCGCAGGTCTCTGCTGAGTCGGCGACTTAGTTCGTCAATGCTCACGCGACTGGTTTTTAGCTCACAATTAAATAATTTCACCTAACGAGTAACATTCGCCACTATGCTAAAAACACGCGTTATCACGGCTCTTGTCCTGTTATGTATTTTGATTCCAATCTTAATGTCGGGCTCTCCTATGGCTTTTACTGCGGCGGCTGCGCTATTTTTGGCTGCTGCAATGTGGGAAAGTCAGCGCTTGTTCAATAAGCCAGGGGCAATTCCGATTTCGGTAGTGTGGGCTTTGGCGTTCGCCTATTTGTCCTTGCAAACTACAACTTTTTCTCTTCCGACTTTATTCACCGTCTGTGTGCTATTTTGGGTGTTTGGCTTGATTCCCAGCCTGAAGTTTGGTTTGCCTTCGATTACTAGTTTTGCCAGTGGTTTGATTAGCGGCGTATATGCAGTGGCTATCTTCGGCTGCTTCATTGCGATGAATTTTTTGTTCGGCAAATCAACCAAATTGCTGTTGTCGACCTTGGTTTTGGTTTGGATCGCAGATAGTGGTGCCTATTTTGTTGGTAAAGCTATTGGGAAGCGAAAGTTGGCACCAAGTATCTCGCCGGGCAAATCTTGGGAAGGTGCCATTGGCGGTGCAATCGCGGTGATTCTGTTTGCTGTACTTTGCGTTTTTGTTCCTGTGTTACATGACACTTTGCCTCACAGAATTTATGCCAGCCAAGGCGCCTTAATTTTGGTGTTAAGTATGTGTGTGATTTCAGTCGCTAGCGTGATAGGTGATTTGTTTGAATCTTTGCTCAAACGCCGTATTGGATTTAAAGATAGTAGTCATTTATTGCCTGGTCATGGCGGCGTTTTGGATCGTATCGATGCTTTGATCCCTGTTCTGCCCTTGGCGGCCTTGATGGTGTCGGTGTGGAATCTGTAAGGAGTCGGTATGGTAGACCGATTTCAACCGACAACTGAAATTTTCTCAGCCAAATTGATTGCACGAAAATTGATGTTACGAGACTTGATAGTTCAGAAAATGATAGCGAAATACAGCGAGATTTATGCTTAAACAACAAATTTGCATCTTGGGCGCTACTGGGTCTATCGGCGTTTCTACCTTAGACGTGATTGCCCGTCATCCTGAACGGTATCAGGTTTTTGCTTTAACGGCGCATACGCAAATCGAAAAGCTGGCGCAACAATGTGCCGCGTTTCAGCCAACTTATGCGGTAGTCGCGACTGCGGATTTAGCTCGACAGCTGGAAAATAGTTTGCGTCAAGTTTCACCGAAGACTAGTGTGTTATACGGCGCTCAGGCGCTGTGTGATGTGGCTAGTGCAAGTGAGTGTGATGTGGTGATGGCGGCGATAGTCGGTGCTGCAGGATTGCCAGCTTCTTTAGCAGCAGCTCGAGCAGGTAAACGTATTTTGCTGGCGAATAAAGAAGCGCTGGTGATGTCAGGCCAATTGTTTATCGATGCGGTACGGCAAAGTGGCGCGACCTTGTTGCCGATTGATAGTGAGCACAATGCAATTTTTCAATGTTTGCCAGCCGGGTTCCAGAGAGATCTTGCCGGTAGCGGAATCTCTAAAATAATACTAACTGCATCTGGTGGACCTTTCTTAAATCGTGAAGTCGCGTCTTTACACAATGTCACCCCAGAACAAGCAATCGCGCATCCGAATTGGGTCATGGGGCGTAAAATCTCTGTCGATTCAGCTAGCATGATGAACAAAGGCTTGGAAGTTATTGAAGCACATTGGTTGTTTGGCGCTGCCCCCGACAAAATCGAAGTATTGATCCATCCGCAAAGTCTGGTGCATTCTATGGTGTCGTATGAGGATGGTTCCTTGCTCGCGCAACTAGGTAATCCTGACATGCGCACGCCGATTGCATATGGCTTGGCTTATCCAGAACGCGTTGCGTCAGGGGTGGAGGCTTTGGATTTAAGTAAATTTTTGCAGCTGAATTTTTATCAGCCTGATTTTCAACGATTTCCATGTTTGCGATTAGCCTATGAAGCTTTGCGCGCTGGTGCATCTGCACCTGTGGTGTTGAATGCGGTCAACGAAGTCGCGGTCGATGCGTTTTTGAATTCTGCATTGGGGTTTATGCAAATCGAAACGGTCATAGCGCAAGCACTAGAAAAAATGCCCCAGCAAGGTGTTGATACCTTAGAAGCTATTTTTGAGATTGACACCGAGGCAAGGCGGGTAGCACACAGTTATATTTCTAATTTAAGGCATTAAGCAATATGCAGATGATACAGACCGTACTGGCATTTGTTTTTGCCCTTGGTAGTTTGATTATTTTTCACGAACTAGGTCATTTCTTGGTAGCTCGTTGGTGTGGCGTCCGAGTCTTACGTTTTTCCGTCGGGATGGGAAAGCCCATTTTTGTTAAGAAATTTGGCAATAGCCCGACCGAATGGACGATTTCAGCAATTCCCCTTGGTGGTTATGTGAAGATGTTAGATTCACGTGAAGTGCCTAAATCGGAGATGACTGAAGATGATTTACGTGAAGATTTTTCTGGGAAGTCGGTTTGGCGACGTATCGCCATTGTGGCCGCAGGGCCGATTGCTAATTTCTTGCTGGCGATAGTCTTGTTTTCTGTCCTGTTCATGGTAGGCATCGCTGATCCAATTGCGAAGATTCGCATCGCTTCGCAGACTTCAACTGCCTATCAATCCGGTTTGCGCCATGGTGATCACGTTCTGCGTATTGATGGTGAAGCGGTGCAATCGTGGTCTGACATGCGTTGGAAGTTAATGCAAAAAGGTTTAAATAAGCAGGATGCGTTAATTGCTTTTGAGCGCCCGAATCGTGATCGAGTCACTAGCATGGATCAACTAGAGATCAAATTGCCGACTAGCCAATTGAGTGTGAGCGATTTAGAAGGAGATTTTCTGAGCAAAATGGGTATAGGTCTGTATCGCGGTACGGCTGCTATCGAGGAAGTAACGCCAAATGGTCCAGCTGCGAAGGCTGGTTTGCAAGCGGGTGACCAGATTCTTGAAATCGACGACCATAAAATACTTGATGGGCTTGAGTTGGTTGAAATTATCAGTGCTTCACCGGGTAAAACATTAACAATGCTCGTCAGTGGTGCGAAGCAAGAATTCGAAGTCCAAATTACACCTGAGTCCAAGCAAGAGAATGGTAAAACGATTGGGCGTATTCAAGTACGTCCGGCAAGTAATGTGCAAATGACCACAATCGCTTACGACGGACTCGATGCTATTGCGAAAGGCGCTTCCAAAACTTGGCAAACTAGTGTGCTGACATTAAAAATGATAGGGAACATGTTACTCGGTGATGTCTCTTGGAAAAACATTACCGGCCCACTGACCATTGCAGATTATGCTGGTCAAACCGCCAGAATTGGACTCATTAGCTATATTAGTTTCATTGCACTAATAAGTATTAGCCTTGGTGTAATGAATTTGCTGCCTATACCTGTGCTAGACGGGGGGCATTTGTTGTATTATTCGCTGGAAGTTTTAACTGGAAGGCCAATTCCAGATAAATATGCAGAAATGGCGCAGCGAGGAGGGCTAGCTGTATTGTTGTGTTTGATGGTTGTTGCTTTTTTTAATGATATTGTCCGACTAATGTCATAATACTCAGTTTGATTCGAGCGCAAATGTAAATTCAAGTTCACAGGCTTGAGTTTTATGCAAATGAGTAGCAACCAGGTAGAAATATTGAGACTGAAAAAACCCCAATGAAATTACAATTTGAGAAATTTACTTTGCCAGCTTTCCCTCGTCATCTCCTTGCACTTGCTGCATTAGCTCTGTGTTCCGGTCAAGCCGCCGCGATCGAACCATTTACAGTCAAAGACATTCGCGTTGAAGGTCTGCAAAGAACTGAAGCCGGTACTGTCTTTAGTTACTTACCAGTGCGTGTTGGTGAAGTCTTTAATGATGCAAAAAGCGTTGCGACAATTAAAGCATTGTTCGCAACTGGTTTTTTCAAAGACGTACAGATTGAAGTGGAAGATGGAGTACTGATCGTCTTGTTAGATGAACGTCCGACTATTTCTACTGTGGACTTCACAGGTACCAAAGAATTTGAAAAAGATCAGTTGGTCAAAGCCTTAAAAGATATCGGTGTCGGTGAAACCCGTATTTTTGATAAAGCGACAGTGGATCGCGCTGAACAAGAATTAAAAAAACAATACTTGTCACGCGGTTTGTATGGCGCTCGTATTACGACCACGATTACCCCAATTGAACGTAATCGCGTCAATGTAACTTTCGCGGTGGATGAGGGTGATGTCGCTAAGATCGCGCAAATTAATATTATCGGTAATAAAGCATTCTCAGACGGTGAGTTAAAAGAATTGCTAGCCTTGAGTACGCCTACCTGGTTTAGTTGGTATTCAAAAGCAGACCAATATTCTAAGCAAAAACTCTCAGGCGATATTGAAACGATTCGTTCGTTCTATCAAAATCGTGGTTATCTGGAAATGCAGATTTCCTCCACGCAGATCTCTATTACACCTGATAAGAAACAAATTTACATCACGATTAATATCGATGAAGGTGATAAATATAAGGTATCTGATGTCAAAATTGAAGGTGAAACCTTTGGTCGCGAAGAAGAGTTGGCATCTTTATTGTTGCTGAAAAAAGGCGATACTTATAATGCAGCGCGTTTGACGGATAGTACTAAGCGTATTACCGATCGCATGGGTAATTTTGGATATGCGTTTGCCAACGTCAATCCAAATCCTTTGATCGATAAAGAAAAGAAAGAAGTCGCATTTACTGTCTTTGTTGACCCAGGTAAACGCGTTTATGTGCGCCGTATTAACTTGGCAGGCAATACACGTACTCGCGACGAAGTCATTCGCCGTGAATTCCGTCAATTTGAAAGCTCATGGTATGACGGTGAGAAAATTAAGATTTCACGTGACCGTGTTGAATACTTAGGTTTCTTCAAAGAAGTTACTATCGACACGCCAGAAGTGCCTACCAGTACGGATCAGGTTGATGTAAATCTGACGGTAACGGAAAAACCTACCGGCAATATCATGTTGGGTGCAGGTTACTCTAGCGCCGAGAAAATTACGATTACTGGCTCGGTTCAGCAGGTCAATGCTTTTGGTAGTGGCGACACAATTGGTATTGATGTCAATACCAGTAAATATAACCGCACGATCGCCTTAACCCATGTCGATCCGTATGCAACCGATGATGGTATTAGCCGAAGTATTGATGCTTATGTACGTACATCCTTGCCAC
>CAUPNA010000180.1:0-8161 GCA_963512475.1 uncultured Undibacterium sp. | reverse complement strand
AGCAGGGTTGGGTGTGAGGAGCGCTAGCGCAATCACGAATTTAGTAGGCCGGGTGCAACCCGCGCCGCCAAACCGTAGACCTAGCTAGATCGATGTATGTGCGGCGCGGGTTGCACCCGCCCTACCAATGCTGTCAGTTCACGATCGACAGTAACAAGATTTTGTTTATTTGATTCAAGACATTTACAGAATGAGAAAGGTTCACGCCATGCAATTACATTCTTTCCCAGACGGTTTCCGCGCATGCATCATCGGCGCCAGCGGCGCGATTGGTGCCGCATTTGTCGAAGCGCTGCAAAACGATCCTCGTTGCGCCAACGTAGTAGCGCTGCATAGAAACTCAGTTCCCGCATTAGATTTAAGCGATGCGAACAGTATCGAAAATGCAGCAGAACACATCAAATCACAAGGTCCATTTCATCTCATTATTCACGCTGCTGGTATTTTGCATCAACGAGATTTTATGCCCGAAAAAAAGCTGGGTGACTTGAACATGGCGCAAATGCAAGCCACCTTCATGGTGAACACCTTTGGTCCCGCGATGGTGCTGCGTTATTTTTCACCCTTGCTCGATAGACAGCGCGGTGTGTTTGCTTTGTTGTCGGCAAAAGTCGGCAGTATAGAAGACAACCGCTTAGGCGGTTGGTACAGCTATCGCGCCTCGAAAGCGGCTTTGAATATGATGATCAAAACGGCCGCGATCGAGATCAAACGCTCGCAGCCAAATACCGTGGTGATCGCGATGCATCCGGGTACGGTCAATTCAGCATTATCGCAACCATTTCGTGGTGAGCAAATCGGCAGAGCACCCGCGCAGGCAGCAAACGAAATGTTAGAGGTGCTAGACGGCTTAGGCGCGGAAGACAGCGCGAGCTTTGTCAGTTACAACGGAGAACGCTTGCCATGGTAAACGGCGAGGGTAGAATGCAGTCCTTGCATGATTATCGCTGTGATCGTCTAATCCGATTGAAAGAAATACCTCATGAAATTGAATTTGGCTATGAAAAAGATAAATTTTCAATCGTGGTTTAAACGTGGTCTGTCGCTGGGCTTGCTACAGCTTTTGCTCGCCTGTGCAGCCATCGATCCGAATCACATTTTAACTCGCCGCATCGGTAATGATGCACCACCTGTTGGTGTCGCGCTTGATACGGATACTCGACAGCGTGCTTATGATTTCGTTTGGAATCGCGTGAATGAAGCCTATGTTGATCCCAATTTGAATGGCGTCGATTGGAAAAAAATCGGGCAAGAGTATCAGCCTAAAGTTTTAAGTGCAACGACTGACGATGCGTTTTGGAAAAATCTGGATAACATGGTGGGTGAACTGGGCGACGCGCATACGCGTGTGTTATCAGCGAAACAGTATGCCTACGATAAAGACAAACGCAGTTATACCGTGGGACTTGGCGTTGCCGATTTGAATGGTGAATTGATTGTGACTAGCGTTGCGAAAGACTCGCCTGCCGAAAAAGCTGGCATCGTGAAAGGAAATAAGATAGTCAGTGTTGAAGGTGTCAAAGCGAACGATTGGTGGCAACTGCAATTGAGCAAGGCGCGCAAGAATTCGACAGAGCGAGCACGTTTTAAGACTGTAAAACGTATTCTCAATAGTGGCGATCTGGATGCGCCTTCCGACAGTATTGCTTTACAAGTTGAACGCAATGATGGAACGCAGGTGGATGTCAATCTAACGCGCGCAGAATTAACACGTAAAGACAGTTTGAACAGCAAGATCCTAGCCGACGATATTGGCTATTTACGATTAACCGGCTTTGAACCAGGTTTAGGCAAAGAGTTGGAAGCGACCTATGACAAAGTGAGAACCGCCAAAGGATTGGTGATTGACTTGCGCGGCAATGGCGGCGGCGCGCTCAATTTATCAATCGCGATGATGAATCAACTGGTGCAGGGAAAAATCGCGATTGGCAAGCGTATTACTCGAACAGGAAAACCAGCAGCGCTATTTTTTGGCTTAATCAGCACCGGAAAATTAGAGCTAGAACTACAGGGCGTGAAGAATCCTTATCTTGGGCCGTTAGTGGTTTTGATCGATAGCGACAGTGCTAGTGCTAGTGAATTTTTCGCAGGAAACTTGCAAAGCATAGGCCGCGCAAAAGTCATCGGTGAAACCAGTTGTGGATGCTTGCTCGGCTATATGGGCTATGCCAATGTGCCTGGCGGTGGCGCTTTAGCCTACAGCGAATTAGACTTCGCGCCTGTGAATGGAAAACGCATAGAAGGTGTGGGCGTGATTCCTGACCACACTATCAGCGTCACACGGGCGGATTTACTGCTTAACAAAGATGCGGGATTGGAAGCTGCAGTGCAGATGTTAAAAGGCATGCAGCAGGAGAGTGTGATGAAACTGGCTAGCTCTGTACGGCTTAGTTTGCAGGAATAGGTTGAATTTTTTATTGTTGCTCAGATTTATATGAAATGCCTTTTCTGATTATCATCAATAAAGCCCCGTAAGCGTCAACTTAAGTTTTAAGGTTCGCAATTTGTGCTTTTTTGCTCCTTCCCCTTCAAGGGGAAGGCTGGGATGGGGATGGGTTTTTTTGGAATCTGAGCGTTTTGTCGTGAAATTGAAACCCATCCCCTTCCTAAGCCTCCCGTTGAAGGGGAGGGAACTTAACACTTGCGCAGCTTTGAAATTGAGTTGGGGCTTATCCTGCCAAGTTCGATACGACGACAATCAATTCATTCGGTATTATCGCCTTGAAAACTGAATAGCCGCCGTTCTTAAAACTTCAAAATCAATCCTCAAAACTCGCCAAATTTTGACGCTGGCGATTCACCACTAGTCGTGTAACATCCGGGCGAGAATAATGCCCAGTCACATCAAAATTTTGACGTTCACGCCGAACTTGATTTCTATCCAGCGTAGCGATCAACAAACATTCCTGATCAATCACAGGTTCAACAATCCAGCTTCCATCCGGCGCAGCGATACAAGAGCCACCATTCGCTAATATGTCTGGACAACGCGCCAAAATTTTATCCAGATGCGGTGTGTCTGCAGGAATATCTTCTTTGCGCATTAAACCGGACACCGCAATGCTAAAGCTACGACCCTCTTTGGCAATGAAGCGCGTCAAGTCTTGGGTATTGCGCAGATTGCCAGGCCAAATTCCCACATGCAAGTCTTCGCCTTGTGCATACAAAGCGGCTCGCGACAATGGCATCCAATTTTCCCAGCAATTCAAACCACCCACGGTAAAGCCATCCAGCGCATGCGTGCGCAAACCATGTCCATCACCCGCCGCCCAAGTCAAACGTTCTTCATAAGTCGGCATCAGTTTGCGATGCACAGAACCTATCACCCCATCCGCACCGATATACACGCAAGAGCAGTACACGCTATAACCCGTTCTATCTTTTGGACGCTCCAGACAACCGAGCATGACAGCGATCTGATGTGTTTTCGCAGCCTGGCAAATACTATCCAAATCACCCGCTTCAATATCAACGCCTTGCTGTACGTAATAGGCGTGCAGATCTTTTTGCACATCATCATTAAAACGTGCACCGTCGGTCAGGTCCAACCAGAATGGATAACCAGGTAACAAGGTTTCACCAAAACAAACTAGCCGTGCACCTTGTTTTGCAGCTTGTTGTATGTAGTCGACGATCTTTGCGGCGGTGGCGATGCGATTGAGCCAGACTGGGGCGATTTGGGCCAAGGCAACGGTGATGTGGTCTTGCTGACGAATTTGCATGGAAGATTCCAGAGGACTTTTTTTATACAAGTAGATTCAAAGACGGTAAAAGATTTCTAGTCTGGCGTAACAACTTCTGAGACCAATAAGCGATCAATGCGGTTCTTATCAAGATCGACAACTTCGATACGAAATCCTGCCCATTCGAAATATTCCGACGACTTGGGTATGTAGCCAAAGTGAGTTAAAACAAAGCCAGCCATGGTATGGTAAGAGCCGGAGGATTCTTCTGGAAATCTAACATCTGTATCCAGAATTTCCCGAAAACGGTCAAATGAGATGCTACCGTCAATCAACCAGGAACCATCTTCACGTTTTACAGAATCTGCTTCTTGGTTATTGTCGATCGCGACGACATCACCGACTAGAGCACCAAGTACATCGCTCAAGGTCACGATACCTTCAATTTCACCATATTCATTGATAACTAAAGCTAATTCCGCGCGATTTTTTTTGAATGACTCGAGTAACTGCATGGCACTTAGAGATTCTGGTATGAAGAGTGGTGGCGTGAGGGCCTCAGCAATATCGACATTGGCTATAGAGCGTTTTTTGATTGCCTGATCGAATAGATGGCCACCATGAATGATGCCGATGACATTCGAGAGATCGCCTTTGCAAACCGGAAAACGGCTATAAGGGCTTGCAGCAATTTGCGCCAAGTTATAGTCAAGCGATTTTTCGATATCGATGAAGTCAATGTCCATACGCGGCGTCATGAGTGCTGCGACGCGTTGATCGTCAAGGCGCAAAGCGCGCGAAACGATTTCATGTTCCGTTTTTTCGAACAGCCCGGCATCCGTTCCTTCTTTAAGCATGCCGGTAATTTCTTCTTCGGTGACCGCATTATTCTTGGGTTGGTGTAATCCCATCAAGCGTAGCAAGGCTTCTGTCGTGATGGTCAAAATTTTGACAAATGGACCCATCATGCGTGACAACCATTGCATTGGGGCGGCGATCAGTGAAGCGACCGTTTCTGGATGTTGCATCGCAATCCGCTTTGGCAAAAGCTCACCCAGAATTAAAGATGAAAAAGTAATCCCCACCACCACAATCACCAAGGCTATTTCTCTGGCAAATTGCCCTATCATCGGCAGGTGTTCAAGTTTTGGCATCAGTTGCGCCACTAATGAAGCTTCACCAAACGCACCATTGAAAATGCCGATGAGCGTAATGCCAACTTGTATGGTGGATAAAAAACGACTTGGGCTGTCGGAGAGTTCTAGGGCAGCTTTTGCACCACGGCTGCCATTTTCGGAAAGTTTCTGTAATCGGATTCGTTTCGAAGAAACTACCGCGATTTCTGACATGGCAAATAAGCCATTGACCAGAATTAAACCAAGGATAATCAATATGTCCATTGTAGGAGGGCACGTCGCATTGTATGGCCCCCATTTGTTAAAGAACACATATTGTACCCAGAATTTTCATCGGCGTATGGGGTCATATTGTTTGATCGGTACCAATCACACAGTTGCACGGCGTACACCGTATGTATCGTTGAAAAAAACGGCTTATCTTCCCGCGATACGTCTAGCCTTTCGAATTGCATTAATTGCAATGGAATTTGTTTTGACACTCAAATTAATTGCTGCATCATTCATTTCTCGCGGGATATCGTCAGATTGTTGAGTGGTTTCGTGAACATAGAATACTTTAGAGACTTGGGAGGCAAACACTTTCAACATGGCAGTGCCTGTTGCTTTGCAATTCGAGAGTCATTTTTCACGGATTTATTACTTCTTCATTATGCCAATATGCTGGACGCGTTTGTTTTACTGTCAACGAGGTCGTTACCTATCGATGCATAGAAAGAGAGGATGCTTGAGTGTGATGGTTTGTCCTTTGGCTTTTGAGTGCCGCGCATTTTGCTTTGCTGCTTGTTGAATGCAATCGACAATCTTCGCAGTCGTGGCGAAGCGGTTCAGCCAGACTGGGGCAATTTTGCGCTAAGGCGACGGTGATGCGGTCTTGGTTTGGTGTTTGCATGAAGTATCCTACGAGTGGATCATTCGTTTTCCGCTTGCTAATTGATGTGACTAATTTTCATAGCCAGCTTCGCGTTGATGCCGTATTCCAAGTATAAGGACGGCATCGTCTATTTCTTCAAAGCTATACAGACCAATATAGCCAGTATTACCTCGTGAGATCACTAATTCTCGTAGTTCCTCTTTGATCGGCCTGCCAATTAGCGGATGGTGGGCAAGCAGCGAAATGGCTTCTTGAATTAAATCTAAAGTTGTTAAAGCGATGTTGGGATCGTAGTCGAATAAAAAATCGACCAGCCTTTCCAAATCATTGATCGCTTGTTGCGAATAAATTATGCGCGCCATGGCTTCGCTGTGAGTTTGCTTGGAGAAGATGTCTTTTTCTTTTTTCCTGCATCTATTTTCTCACTGATGCGCTGACGTAAATGTGCGTGGACATCATCTGCGGCGAATCCTAATCCTGATTGTAGCGTCGCTGAACGAGCTGCTTGCGCTTCCGCGATAAAGGCGGCTTGCTTTTCTGCCGCATGCGTCGCTTTACGAATCGCTTCGACCATAAATGCATGCGGCGTGATGCCTAAGTTTAACGCCGCTGTATTCGCTTTTTGCTAGATATCGTCTGGTAGTTTGATTGATGTCGTGGACATAATAGTCAGTGTTATCTGCTGATTGAAAGGTGACACTAAAGTAGCACCTTTTATTTTGATTTGCAATACGTAGTTTTTGTTTCTGAATTGTGGTTTTTAGCTATATATCTGATCTCACAGTTGCACAGTTCTTTCGATGAAGTACGCGATGCTTATCAAGTAATGAAGATATCAACTTTCGATAGGCTGCTTTTTTTGTGCGCTCGCGACAGTATTTTCATCGATTTAAGCCCGATATGCATCGTTGTTTCTTCAACGAACGCCTTTACTTGCAGTGATTAAATTAGCTTTGAATTGGTTCGGTTATGGAGAAGCCTGTTTAATGTAGCCTAAAAGTTAATGTGAATACTTTATTTTAGTGGTCTAATTAACATTTTCAAAAGAATAGCTTATTTAATGCTTGGAGACCTAGTGTTAAAACGAGAACCAACATTGATACATTCTTGGACTACAACTGCAAATAAATTTGGCTAGCTTTGGTGAACATACTCATCAAAGCTAAGCGATGACATTCCTCATTTTCCTTTTCGTTTTTTCTAGATTGTCTCTATGATTTTTCATTTGTTTGGTAGTACACGAAAATTACTCGCAAATACGCTTTTATTAGGAAGCCTATTGCTGACTTTTAATGCATGGTCGTTAGATGTAGATTGCAAGCTAGAAGTGCTTTACAGTCAAAAAACCACAGGTGTTCTGTATCAAATAAAAAGTGAAGCTCTACCAACCTCATTTCTCTTCGGTACGATGCATATTGGTACGCCGAGGTTTTCTGATCTTCCAATTGCTGTAAAGAATGCAATTAATCAGTCACAAGTTTATCTAACTGAAAGTCCAATCGGGAACGAGGCAAGGGAGAATATTAGACTTATGACTTTTCTAGAAAAAGGTCAAACTTTACGTGCCATGTTGCGTCCTGATGTCTATGAAAAATATCAAGCTTGGTTAAAACTACTGGAGATGCGAACGGAGACGCAACTACAAATGGAGGGTTGGCACCCAACGCTTCTAGTTGGATTTCTTTCCGGACGCCCACCTGAAACAGATGGATTGGAGCGGCTTGATGAAAAAATGCTTAAATTCGCGGTGAGCCAATCTCTTGAAATCATGTCGGTAGAAAACTCGATTGAGTGGAAAAGTGGCCGCAAGAGTATGACAAACGAAGATTGGAGTAATGTACTCAATGAAAGTCTCGATGAATATAAGTGTTCAAGCTGTAAAAAAGAACGATTGCTTTATACGAGGTGCACCTTGGAATTGGTGAGGACAGGGAACGCAGAAGGACTATTTTCTTTAGAAAAAAATTTTTTATCGAGTCGGCCCGGAGAAAACATAGAGAATGAAAAGAACGTCGTCGGCAGAAATCAACACCAGGCAGTTAACATCGACAAACTAATAAAACAGCAGGCGAAACCGATGTTTTTTACTGTAGGCGCTGGGCACATCGGTGGTCCTCTTGGTGTTGTGCAACGACTGCGTGACAAGGGCTATATTGTTGAGAAAATAAAGGAGTGAAGTGTTTATTGGAATAGGCTTTAACTATAGTTAGTATAGTTAAAGCCATGGTCATGGCAATTTCTCCTCATTGAATTGGTAGAGATGCCGCTACAAAAAAGTCATCGCGTAAGATGAAAAAGCTGTAAGTTAGGATGATTGTTTGCTTGAGTTCTAAAAACAATGCTCAGCAGCAGGAAAACTCTTATCCTTCACCGCCGCTACATAAGCCTTAATAGCATCATAAATATTGGTTTGTACATCCATAAAATTCTTCACAAAACTCGCTTTGCGCCCTGGGAAAACGCCGAGT
>CAUPNA010000179.1:0-8188 GCA_963512475.1 uncultured Undibacterium sp. | reverse complement strand
GTATGGCGGTAGTATGAAGCCTGATAATGCGAAAGAGTTATTGGTGATGCCCGATATTGATGGTGGTTTGATCGGTGGTGCTTCATTGAAGTCCGCTGATTTTCTCGCAATTATTGGCGCGGTTTAAGGTTTTTTGTCGCGCACGGTTTTGGACTATTTTTGTTGTAATGATTAATTTTACTTGGATGTTTTAAATGCAAACTTCTTTATCTACTTTGGTTATGATTGTGCAGGTGTTGTCTGCATTGGTTATTATTGGTCTGGTCTTACTTCAGCATGGTAAGGGTGCTGATATGGGCGCTTCGTTCGGTTCTGGTGCGTCCGGTAGCTTGTTTGGCGCGACGGGCTCTTCTAACTTTTTGTCAAAATCCACTGGTGTTGCAGTTGCCGTGTTTTTTATTGCGACTTTGATTTTGACGTCTTTCGGTGCAAACAAAGCGCCGACTGGTGGCGTTATGGATAATTTGCCTGCGGCGAAAACCGTGCCGGCTAGCGGCTCCCCGAACGCACCTGTGGTTGTGCCGGCAAATGCAGCTGCTAATGCTTCGGCAAGTGCGGCAAGTAAAACGACTGAAATTCCTAAGTAACTTAATTTAAATCAGTTTGTCCGGTAAAAAAGTCTTGAATTGCTGCAATTGTGCGTTGAACAATTTCAGTGAACAGAGTAAAATGCTGGGCTTGTGCCGACGTGGTGAAATTGGTAGACACGCTATCTTGAGGGGGTAGTGGCGAAAGCTGTACGAGTTCGAGTCTCGTCGTCGGCACCAAAGAATAGGTCAGTTTTTCTAACTGATTTGATCGAGGAAGTGGTTGTAGATTTAAGCGTCACTCAATCATGCAATAAACATCTCAATGTTACGTTTTTATATGGGTAGCCTAACGTGAACCTCGAAAATTATTTCCCAGTTCTTCTCTTTATTTTGGTTGGTATTGCTGTCGGTATTGTGCCGCAGATCTTGGGCCGTTTAATTGCGCCACACCGACCTGATAGTCAAAAAACATCTGCATACGAGTGTGGCTTCGAAGCCTTTGAAGATGCGCGTATGAAGTTTGATGTGCGTTATTATCTCGTTGCAATTCTCTTTATTTTGTTCGATCTTGAAACTGCATTTTTCTTTCCATGGGCGGTCGCCATGAAAGAGTTGGGGTGGACGGGTTTCTTGGTGATGCTTGGTTTCATCTTGGAATTTGCGGTCGGATTTTGGTATATCTGGAAAAAAGGCGCCCTTGATTGGGAGTGACCTGATAGGAAAAGCGTATGTCAATTGAAGGTGTGTTGAGCGAAGGCTTCGTTACAACCAGTTTGGACAAGCTGATTAATTGGACTCAGACGGGTTCTATGTGGCCAATGACGTTTGGTCTGGCTTGCTGTGCGGTCGAGATGATGCATGCAGGTTGCTCACGTTATGATATGGATCGTTTTGGTGTGATCTTTCGGCCTTCTCCGCGTCAATCAGATGTGATGATTGTGGCTGGTACCTTGTGCAATAAGATGGCACCGGCTTTGCGTAAAGTTTACGATCAAATGGCGGAGCCGCGTTGGGTGGTTTCTATGGGTTCGTGTGCAAATGGCGGTGGATACTACCATTACTCTTACTCCGTAGTGCGCGGTTGTGATCGCATTGTGCCGGTTGATATTTACGTGCCTGGTTGTCCTCCAACTGCTGAGGCGCTGATTTACGGCATTATTCAATTGCAAAACAAAATTAAGCGCACTAACACGATCGCACGCTAGTGTGATTTGTCAGCGAAAACTACAACATAAAGCAAAATGACTACCAAATTAGAAAATCTTGAGTCGGCAGTGAAGGGTGTCATCGGCGAGCGACTCATGCAGTCGCAATTGGCACTCGGCGAGTTGACTGTCATTGTGTCTGCAAAAGACTATTTGTCGGTGATGCGTGATTTGCGTGAGAACGCTGCGACTCAATTTGAAGAATTGATTGATCTTTGTGGTGTTGATTATTCCACGTATGGCGATGGTATTTGGGATGGCTTGCGCTTTGCCGTTGTGTCGCACTTGCTCTCAATTAAGCATAATTGGCGCTTGCGTGTTCGCGTGTTTGCAGAGGATGACGAATTTCCTGTGGTTGCTTCGCTGGTTGATGTTTGGAGTGCTGCAAATTGGTATGAGCGCGAAGCGTTCGATTTCTTCGGCATTTTGTTTGATGGACATAATGATTTGCGTCGTATCTTGACTGATTACGGATTTATTGGGCATCCTTTCCGTAAAGATTTTCCGGTTTCTGGCTATGTAGAGATGCGTTATGACGCTGATCAAAAGCGTGTTGTGTATCAACCTGTGACGATTGAGCCGCGTGAAAATGTGCCGCGTATTATTCGTGAAGAAAATTACGGGATTAAGGGGTAAGGACGCATCATGGCTGAAATTAAAAATTACACCTTAAACTTTGGTCCTCAGCATCCGGCTGCGCATGGTGTTTTGCGTCTGGTGCTGGAGTTGGATGGTGAAGTGATTCAACGAGCGGATCCGCATATTGGTTTGTTGCATCGTGCAACAGAAAAACTGGCTGAACAAAAAACCTACTTGCAATCAGTGCCTTATATGGATAGGCTCGACTATGTGTCGATGATGTCCAATGAGCATGCCTATGTAATGGCGATCGAGAAAATGCTCGGTTTAGAAGTGCCATTGCGTGCGCAATATATACGTGTGATGTTTGACGAGATCACACGTTTGCTGAATCACTTATTGTGGATAGGCGCGCATGCACTCGACGTTGGCGCAATGGCGGTGATTTTGTACGCGTTCCGCGAACGTGAAGATTTGATGGATTGCTACGAAGCCGTATCTGGAGCGCGTATGCACGCGGCGTATTATCGCCCGGGTGGTGTTTATCGTGATTTGCCAGATGAAATGCCTAAGCATAAAGCGTCGATTCTAAAAAATGAAAAAGCGATGCGCTTGTTGAATGAAGATCGCCAAGGTTCTTTGTTGGATTTCATTGAGGCATTCACGAATCGTTTCCCAAAATACGTTGATGAATATGAGACCTTGTTGACAGATAATCGTATCTGGAAGCAGCGCTTGGTTGGTATCGGTTTTGTTTCGCCTGAGCGTGCAATGGATATGGGTTTTACAGGGCCTATGTTGCGCGGTTCTGGTATTGAATGGGATTTGCGTAAAAAACAGCCTTACGAAGTTTACGATTTGCTCGATTTTGATATACCTGTTGGTGTGAATGGCGATAGTTATGATCGCTACTTGGTGCGTGTTGAAGAAATGCGGCAGTCGAATCGTATCATTAAGCAGTGCGTTGAATGGTTGCGAAATAATCCGGGTCCAGTCATGTCGACCAATCATAAAGTCGCGCCACCAAGTCGCGTGAATATGAAGTCGAACATGGAAGAGTTGATCCATCACTTTAAGCTATTCACTGAAGGCTTTCACGTTCCTGCAGGTGAGGCTTATGCTGCAGTTGAGCATCCTAAAGGTGAGTTTGGTATCTATCTGTTGTCAGATGGCGCAAATAAACCGTATCGCATGAAAATTCGCGCACCTGGTTTCCCTCATCTGCAAGCTTTGGATGAAATGGCTAAAGGTCACATGATTGCTGATGCCGTGACGATTATTGGTACGCAAGATATTGTGTTCGGTGAAATTGACCGATAGGAGTTGTGCTAAATTCAATTGTAGGACGCAGTGCGTCGTTGTTTGCCCTCGCAGTACATCGGTATTGCTGCGGGAAACGCCTAGCACTGCAACCCTAAAATAGAATTTTTCAAGAGTCCTGTAGAAATGAAAATTGATAAATGATCGGCTCTTTCTGAGATCCGATATTTGAGGCAAAAGCGATGGTCTTATCAGAGCAAGCATTAAAGAAAATTGATCGCGAATTGGCAAAATTCCCTGCGGATCAGCGTCAGTCTGCCGTGATGGCGGCCTTGGCGATTGCCCAGGATGAAACCAGTTGGTTATCTCCAGAAGTTTTGCAGTTTGTTGCCGACTATATCGGTATGCCTGCCGTTGCAGTGCAAGAAGTGGCGACCTTCTACAATATGTACAATACCAAGCCAGTTGGTAAACATAAAATTACGATTTGCACCAACTTGCCATGTGCTTTGTCTGGTGGTGAGCGTGCTGCACATCATTTAAAGCAAAAGCTTGGTCTCGATTACAAAGAAACAAGTGCTGACGGCAAATTTACCTTGATGGAAGGTGAGTGCATGGGCGCTTGCGGCGATGCACCTGTCTTGTTGGTTAATAATAAACGCATGTGCGGCTTTATGTCGAACGACAAGATCGATGCATTGGTCAGCGAATTAAGCCAAACAACTGAGGTGGGTAAATAATGACGAGTCTACATAATCGCCATATCAAGCCACTGATTCTTGCGGGCTTAGACGGAAAAAACTGGCACCTGCAAGACTACATCGCGCGTGGTGGCTACCAATCTTTAAAACGAATTCTGGATGAGAAAATCCCACCGGAGCAAGTGATTGCGGAGCTCAAAGCTTCCTCCTTGCGTGGTCGCGGTGGTGCAGGTTTTCCGACTGGTTTGAAGTGGAGTTTTATGCCGCGTCAATTTCCAGGCCAAAAATATCTGGTCTGTAATACCGATGAAGGCGAGCCTGGTACATTTAAAGACCGCGACATCATTCGCTACAATCCGCACGCCTTGATCGAAGGCATGGCGATTGGCGCTTATGCTATGGGTATCACGGTTGGCTATAATTATATTCATGGCGAAATTTTCGCTGACTATGACCGTTTTGAAGAAGCTTTAGAAGAAGCACGCGCAGCGAATATGCTGGGCGATCGTATTCACGGCTCAGAATTCTCTTTCCAGTTGCATGCTTTTCATGGCTATGGTGCTTACATTTGTGGCGAAGAAACAGCCTTGCTGGAGTCTTTAGAAGGTAAAAAAGGGCAGCCACGTTTCAAACCGCCATTCCCAGCAAGTTTTGGTTTGTATGGTAAGCCAACCACAATCAATAATACTGAAACCTTTGCTGCTGTGCCATTCGTATTGGCGATGGGTGGTGAAGCTTATGCTGCACTTGGTAAACCAAATAACGGCGGCACCAAGATTTTCTCCATGTCAGGCGACGTGGCTAAGCCAGGTAATTATGAAGTGCCGATGGGCACACCATTCGCAACTTTATTAGAGTTGGCTGGTGGTATGCGCGATGGCAAGAAGATCAAAGCAGTTATTCCTGGTGGTTCTTCGATGCCAGTCTTGACTGGTGATGTGATGATGGCGACCGATATGGATTATGACTCTATCGCTAAAGCGGGCTCTATGCTCGGTTCTGGCGCGGTGATCGTGATGGATGAAACGCGTTGCATGGTCAAATCTTTGCTGCGTTTATCTTATTTCTATTTCGAAGAATCTTGTGGTCAATGTACGCCATGCCGCGAAGGCACAGGCTGGCTGTATCGCGTAGTGCATCGCATTGAAAATGGTCAAGGTCGTCCTGATGATCTGGATCTGTTAAATGCAGTAGCCGATGGTATTCAAGGCCGCACGATTTGCGCTTTGGGTGACGCTGCTGCAATGCCAGTTCGTGCATTTGTTAAGAATTTCCGTGAAGAGTTTGAATACCATATCGAGCATAAACACTGCTTGGTTCCGACTTATTTATAAACAAGGCTGTAGTTTGTTCTTGAATTGAGAATTCATTCAAGTCTGAATATTTATTCGCTTAGCGTACCCAGAGCACACCATGGTTGAAATTGAAATAGACGGCAAGAAAGTAGAAGTCCCTGCAGGTAGCATGGTGATGGACGCTGCCAATAAGCTTGGCACCTACATTCCTCATTTTTGCTATCACAAGAAATTGTCGATTGCTGCTAATTGCCGCATGTGTTTGGTTGAGGTTGAAAAAGCACCGAAGCCTTTGCCTGCCTGCGCAACGCCAGTGACGCAAGGGATGATCGTTCGTTCCAATAGCGATAAAGCGGTCAAAGCACAAAAAGACGTGATGGAGTTTTTGTTGATTAACCATCCGCTCGATTGCCCTATTTGTGATCAAGGTGGTGAATGTCAATTGCAGGATTTGGCGGTTGGGTATGGTAAAACCAGCTCACGCTACGAAGAAGAAAAACGCGTTGTGTTCCATAAAAATGTTGGCCCTTTGATCTCGATGGAAGAGATGAGTCGCTGTATTCATTGCACACGTTGCGTACGTTTTGGCCAAGAAATTGCCGGCGTGATGGAGTTGGGTATGCTCGGTCGTGGCGAGCACTCAGAAATTACTTCTTTCGTTGGTAAAACGGTGGATTCAGAATTGTCTGGCAACATGATAGATCTGTGTCCAGTTGGCGCATTGACTTCAAAACCTTTCCGCTATTCAGCACGCACTTGGGAATTGTCACGCCGTAAATCGGTAAGTGCACATGATGGTCTCGGTTCAAATTTAATCGTTCAAGTCAAAAATAATAAAGTATTGCGCGTCGTTCCTTTGGAAAATGATGCCATCAACGAATGCTGGATTTCTGACAAAGATCGTTTCGCCTACGAAGGTTTAAATAGCGCAGATCGTTTGACTAAGCCGATGTTGAAGCAGGGCGGTGAATGGCAAGAAACTGATTGGCAAACCGCGCTGGAATATGTTGCACATGGTTTAAAAAATGTGAAACATGAGCATGGTGCGAATTCTATCGCTGGCTTGGCTTCTGCTCATTCCACATTGGAAGAATTAAGCTTGTTGTCGCGCGTGGTGCGCGGCCTAGGTTCTGATAATATCGAAACGCGTTTGCGCCAATCTGACTTTGCTTTAACTGGCAAAATCAAACCATGGTTGGGTATGTCAATTGCCGCTTTTGCGCAATTGAAACAAGTCTTTGTAATTGGTTCTTTCCTACGTAAAGATCATCCATTGTTGGCAGCTCGTTTGCGCCAAGCGGTCAAATCTGGCACTAAGTTAAGTGTCTTGCATGCGACAGATGATGAACTTTTGATGAGGGTCGCGAATAAAGCGGTGCTCGCCCCTTCTGCATGGTTGTCATTCTTAACCGAAATCGCAACTGCGGTTGCAAGTGCAAAACAAGTTGCTAAGCCAGTTGGTTTGGTTGATGTCACTGTATCTGACGCGGCGCAAGCAATTGCAAGCAGTTTATTGGCTGGTGTTGAAGCACAATCGGCTGGTGTGTTCTTGGGTAACACAGCGGCGCAACATCCTGATGCGTCAAAGATCCATGCACTGGCACAATGGATAGCGCAAAATACGGGTGCTGGTTTCGGTTATCTCACTGAGGCGGCCAATACCGTTGGTGCTTATCTTGCTGATGCTGTTCCAACAAATGCCGACGCAGCGACCAATGTCTTAAGTAATGCGCGTAAAGCGGTGGTGCTGTTGAATGCTGAACCGAGCTTTGATTTTGCGAACGCCAATCAGGCGCAAGCTGTGTTGGCGCAAGCAGACATGGTTGTTGTCATGTCCGCGTTCAAACACGGTATGGAATACGCGGATGTCTTGTTGCCGATTTCCCCGTTTACCGAAACAGCTGGTACCTTCGTCAATTGCGAAGGCCGCGCTCAGAGTTTCCATGGTGTGGTTAAACCATTAGGCGAAACCCGCCCAGCGTGGAAAGTACTGCGCGTACTGGGTAATTTGTTAGGTCTGGATAACTTTGAATTTGAAACAGCGGAAGCGGTTCGTGATGCTGTTTTAGTTCAAGGTCAAACCGACTTATCTGCCAAGCTGAACAACATTGCTGATGTAGCGATTACTTCTTCTTCTGTCCAGCATTCTGGCTTGGAGCGCGTCTCAGATGTGCCTATCTATAGCACTGATGCGATTGTGCGTCGTTCTGAATCTTTGCAGCGAACTGCAGATGCAAAAGCAGCAGCCATTAGTTTGAGTGCCGCAGAGTTTGCCCGTCTCGGTATCGCTGATGGTGATTTCGTGAAATTGACGCAAGCGGGTGCCTCGGTATTGGGTTCAGCGAAACTTGATAAAACATTGCCTGCGTCCGTAGTACGAGTGGCTGCAGGTGTTTTGGCAACGCATCAACTGGGTGCGATGTTTGGCCCAATTAATGTGGAGCGTGCATAATGAATTTCTTAGATACGGTTCAGTCATACGGCGTGCAATACCTCGGTGGTTTGTGGCCTTTAGTATGGACCTTAACCAAGATTATTTGCATCACTTTGCCAGTAATGGGCTGCGTTGCTTACCTGACATTGTGGGAACGTAAGATGATCGGTTGGATGCACGTACG
>CAUPNA010000178.1:0-8227 GCA_963512475.1 uncultured Undibacterium sp. | reverse complement strand
ACTGGCAACACCACAAAGGGCCCGGAGGGTACGCCCCATACACCCAAAGTTTGTCCGAAATCCGCTCTATGCTTGGGCATGCCGCCCGCACTAGCCACATCGATCAATCCACCTATACCCATGGTCGTATTAATCGCAAAGCGCATAAAATCATTCACACCATCAACCAAATTGCCTTGTAAGACATTATTCACGGCAGTCCAGACATCACCTGCATTACTAAAGAAGTTGCCTACTGCCGTCTGAACTATGCTCGGCGTCACATTTTGGTATGCCTGCGCTGTTGGCTTTAATAGATTAGCATCCAAGCTTTCGTTGAAGCTAAATATAGAACGATTGAAACCCTCTAAAGGGTCGTCCGGATTATTACCAATGTTTGTCGTTTCACTGACTTTTTCCAGAGTAGCAACCGCATTAGTTTTCACTTTGGCTACTGTACTGCAAGCTGTCATGCTTAAACCAAGTGCGCACAACATCAGTAAACGAACCGTGATTGAACGCAGGATGGACATATTTAAAAAATACGCACTCATTTCTGTTCTTCCTTACCGTCAGCCGCTTTGCTAAACAAAAATTGGCTGATCAAGTTTTCCAATACGACGGCCGATTGTGTCATCGTGATTTTGTCACCAGCGGCTAAATTCTTAATATCACCGCCCGCTTCTAGACCTATGTATTGCTCACCCAACAAACCGGCGGTCAGAATTTTTGCAGAAGAATCTTTAGGGAAGCTGTAGCGTTTTTCCATTTTCAATATGACTGTCGCTTGAAAACTCTTATCGTCAAAATTAATTGCACTGACGCGACCAACCACGACACCTGCACTCTTAACCGCTGCGTTTGGCTTTAAGCCGCCGATGTTGTCAAACTTGGTGGTGATATCATAAGTCTGCTCGAAAGACAGACTACTCATATTGCCTGCTTTCAGCGCCAAAAATAACAAAGACGCTGCGCCCAGCAGAACGAAAATGCCTACCCAAAAGTCGATTGATTTTTTTTGCATTTTTTTACCTCTTACCAAAATCCACCATGACGTCATCGTCTTCGGTGCGATCATATAAATTCAAATTCAGAAAGCGTTTTACTGAAACATCCACGCGGTTAATAGGAAATCCAGCCACAAAACCAACAGCGATGAAATCACCACTGTGCGGGTGGTAGCACGCGCTACACCTTCGGGCGTTGGGGTTGCTTCATAACCTTGATAGAGCGCCACAAAAGTTACCGCAAAACCAAACACGATACTTTTGATGATACCGTTGCCTATATCATTGAAAACACCGACTTTAGCTTGCATTTGCGACCAAAAAGCGCCGTTATCAACACCGATCAGTTCCACACCCACTAGATAACCACCAATCACGCCCATCGCACTAAACACCAAACTTAGGATAGGAAGCGCGATTACCCCGGCAATAAAACGAGGTCCAATGATGCGATTCCAAGGATTCACTGCCATCATTTCCATCGCTGCCAATTGCTCACCGGCTTTCATGAGTCCAATTTCAGCAGTTAATGACGTTCCGGCTCGTCCAGCAAAAAGCAGCGCTGTCATCACGGGTCCTAATTCACGAACCAACGCCAACGCAACGAGGACGCCCAAGGATTCGCCTGCGCCGTAATCATTTAGAGCATAAAAACCCAAATAACCTAAAACAAATCCCACGAACAAACCTGCGATGGTGATGATCATCATTGAATAGTTTCCAATGAAATGAACTTGATCAATAATCAGTTGTGGACGATTCCAAAGGCTGCCCGCACTACCCACCATTCGTACAAACCCACGGCTCGCATGTCCAAGATTTTCGAGTGTCTCGCGTGTAAATTGTCCAAGGCGACTGACTAAACTTGTAATCATGTCGAACCTCCTACATTCTGCTTCAACCCGATCTCATCGGCCATGGATTTGCCTGGATAGTGGAAAGGTACCGGACCGTCACTCTCTGCATGCACAAATTGTTTTACATAGGGATCAGTCGATTCCAGCATCTCTTTTGGAGTTCCTTGCGCGACGATCTTGCCTTGTGAAAGGAAGTAAACATAGTCGGCAATAATAAAAGTTTCATGCACATCATGCGACACCAAAATACTAGTGGAGCCAAGCGCATTATTTAGATTACGAATCAAGGTGGCGGTCACCCCCATAGAAATAGGATCCAGACCGGCAAATGGTTCGTCGTACATAATTAATTGCGGATCAAGTGCAACCGCACGCGCTAAAGCGACTCGACGTGCCATACCACCTGAGATTTCAGATGGTTTGAGCTTCGCAGCATTGCGCAAACCAACCGCGTTTAGTTTCATCATCACCAGATCTTGAATCATACTTTCTGGCAATTTGGCATGTTCCCGCAATGGGAAGGCGACATTATCGAAAACGCTAAGATCCGTAAACAAGGCACCGTGCTGGAACAACATGCCCATCTTGCGACGCAAGGCATACAGACCGGGAGTTTTGAGATGATGAACAATTTCACCGTTGACAGCCACATGACCACGCTGAGGCTTAATCTGTCCGCCAATCAAGCGCAGAATAGTGGTCTTACCTGAACCTGAACCACCCATCACGGCAATCACTTTACCGCGCGGAAAATCCATGTCCAAGCCGGACAAAATATTCCGGTTGCCATAGCCAAACTGCAAATCACGAATTTCAACTAAATTGGGCACGACGATTGATTTCTATAATAAAGGTGAGATTGTAAACTAGAACGGGAAATTGAGTTGCCTCCAGATGCTGCGAAAATTGTAACGAAATAATTAAATATTGAGAAATACGATAAAAAATTAATTTAATTCGCTTAATTTAATAAATTAAAAATTTAAGTCTTCTGCACCGCACAAATTCACTAAAAATAAATGAACTTAGAGTCAGCAATTTCAATTAACACGGGGCTTCTATGATATTTAAAACACTAAGAAGGTCACAAATTCCCAAATAAGACCGCAAAGTCTGGGTGAAGTTTGGAACGAGGCTGAATTTATTTTTATTGGCTCATATGACAAACCCAAAGGTATCGTCAAATAGAACCAAAGTCGATTTTGATTTTGCAGGAAGTGGATTCTCTACAGACCGACTTATTCGCTACAAGCATTCCTTGCTTGAGCCAAGAGCTGTTTGCGCTCTTCAGTAAAGTTCCACCAAACTTGCGCTGGCTCACCGGCCATAAATCGCGTAATCGACATAAATACATCAATGACACAAGGATCATGCCTTTGCTGGGTGAGCACACACAACTCCTGATGCATCTGAAAAGGATCGCGCCCTATTAATTGTTGAGGATGCAAAATCCCCAACACTACCAAATCGGCAGCGCCAGCTTTGCCAATATTTGGCAAATCAGTCAGATTTCGCACGCGGTCACGACAAACTTTATCAGGATGCATAAGTATACTATTTTTGATGTGAATTCAATCGTCTGCGGGATGCTCGTCAAATTGCTTGGTCTGCACATTCCACACGTACTCCATTTCGCGCGTAAATGGTAGATCAAGTAATGCGCGAAAGCTATCATCGATATTTAAGACAGCACCCAAAGAAACGAAATGCCAATTGTCTGGATCATCACAATACTCATCTGTCTCATCACCAGTCATCAGAGTCCACCCGCTAAATCGACGCTCCATGCCTTCAGCATCGACTTCCTCTCGATACAAGGCATGAACCGGGCGCAGGTCGTTCAACACAGTGCTAGAGACAAAGCAGCGCTCAACATACCGATTGGGCAGACTGGGAACCGGATCGTCTCTTTGTGATTGAATGATGTTGCAAGATGAAAATGGGATCTCATCATTGATATGCAAATCAGGAATAAAACGCGGCACATTATCGAGCCGACCAACAAACTGATCACCATCACGAGAAATGATTTCTACCCACATTCGCTCGGCTGAACATCCCTGATCATTTTCAATCTCAAACTGAAAAATCAGCTTCACCAGGTCACCCAGTTGAAACTGCGCGATCAACTCCGCTGAGGGCAAATAAAAAGTATACGGTGCCTCGATGGCACGACCAGATACATCTTCTAGATTCCAAGTTTTTGACATGACGATTCGGATCGATATAGGAATTAATCATTTTACATTAAAATACTCGTCAATTTGAGCGTTGCAATTCCTTAATCTGCGCAAACGATAGGCATCGCTAGATATCTTCTTTTCCTTGCGTCCACGCCCAAATGCACGCAGACTTGAATGAAAAATCTTGACAAGAATAGCCCCCCCCACTTATTTCGCTCTTTTTAAACTTTTTTAAATATTTTTAAAAATAGTTGAATCCTTTTGAGAATTTACCCCCTCTAGGTAAGTGTCATTCAATTGAATGCATTTTCTAAATCAAAAAAGGACTTCATCATGTTTCATTTAAAGCGTAATCTCCCACATTGGGAACGTGCTCTGCGTATAGGCAGCGGCATAGTCGTCACTTACCTCGCGTTTAGTGGTTATACCCAGGGCATCATGACTTGGCTGGCGTACGGCACCGCCGCTACCATGGTACTCACCGCCTTTGTTGGCTTTTGCCCGGCTTGCGCCATGGTCGGACGTCGTTATCTGGATAACTAATATGCAACGCACAAAACCGCAACTGATTGAGGCCGCCTGCCAAGGCGATCAGGCCGCCATTTCTGATCTATTAACTGTCTGTCAGCCTGATCTGAAGCGGTTTGCGCGGCGCACTTGTTCTACCACGGAAGACGCCGAAGATGCCGTACAAATCGCACTGTGGCAGCTATATCGCAAGATCGGCGCATTGCGTACGGTTGCGACTTTTACGACCTGGCTTTTCCGTATCGTGGAGCGTGAATGCTACCGTCTGTTTCGCGGCAAAAAGGCGAATGAAGCTTTGGATGAGTTACTGGAACAAGACATACCTTGCGAACCAAGTGTACCGATTGATCTGAGATTAGATTTAACTCGCGCTTTAGAGCGACTAACACCACCCTATCGTGAAGTCTTAATTTTACGTGACGTCCATGAATTAACCGCGCCAGAAGTGGCGGCCCAATTGGGACTTAGCCTGGAAGCCGTAAAAAGTCGCCTGCATAGAGCAAGAGCGCAGGTTCGTGAGCAGCTCATGGCCAGCGGCTATTGGCTAAAAGACGATGCGCCTGGATCTCATAACACACAAGGAGATAATCATGTTTTGTAGTACTTCAATTAGCATCCATTTGCTACGCGGCCTGGCCGCTTTAGGTTTAATCATAGGCGCGATGTATTCCGGTTCTTACGGCACCATTGGACTAGTATTCGCGGCGCTTGCCTTCGTCGGCGCAATCGTATTACTACGCGGTTGTCCTATGTGTTGGTTGGTCGGTTTATTTGAAACCATCCGTCAGCGCCGAGAGGAAACGCCGTAGGATCTTTAGGGCGTGACAAACATGCTCAATCGTGTCTAGACTTCATGAATTAAGAGGCTCAAACATCGACTAAATTTTATCTGTTCCGGAATAACTTGTTGTTCTATAATGACTCGATTGGCGCATATCCTATTGACAGATTTCAACAAGTTTGAACTGGAAATTTTATGAGGTTGCTTGGCTTACTTTGTCCTCTGTTTCTTTGCCTTTTCTCTGCTACACCTTCTATTGCCCGTGCTAGCGAAATCTTGGTGGTTGGCGCAGAGTTTGCCAATGTATTTGAGCGCTCCGCAACGGGAAACTTTTCAGGGCTAAGTGTCAGCATTATTCAAGAACTTGCCAAACAGAATGGCGATACCGTTAAGTTCGAAATATATCCATGGAGTCGGGCGCAATGGATGGTTGAAAACGGTCAGGCCCACATCTTGATTGGGCCTTACAAAACGCCCGAACGTGAATTACGATTCTCTTTCGCCAAACGCGCTTTTTACCGCGATGTGATGACGTTCTATACCAGAGCTAGTTCTAATTTCATCTGGAATGGCAACTTGACAGCCTTACTTGAGGCTAGAATCGGCACCATTAATGGTTGGGCCTATGGAACAGAATTCGAGAATATGCGTCCCAAACTCAAATTAGAATTAGCCAACTCGCTGACAAATGGCTTAAATATGCTCATTGCCAATCGTGTCGACTACCTTTCAAGCAACGTCCGTAACACGGATGCACTCGCAAAAACCTTGGGAATTACCAAGGATATTAAGGCCTTAAATCCCCAAATTACTGTCATAGACGGCTATCTAGCCTATTGTAAGTCCCTCATCTGCGATCAACTCCGTGAACGCTATGACGGAACATTTGAACAATTAAAAAATACGGGAAAGCTAGATCTTTTAGCGAAATTTCATCAAGTAACGATTCCTTGATTGAGTCCTACAATACAACAAGGTGCAGAAGAAATTCTGCACTCAACATCATCATCTGTTGCCAATTGCTGATCCAAGCCACGTAGTAAGGCTTACGCCACATTCCACGAACGTCAGAGGTCACGTCAGAAATATTTCTGCCTAGACCATTGACCTGCTTCGTCGCACACACTTAGCCATGAGTTCCTGATTCAGTAAAAGGCAAAGCAAATAGAAGATTTCTTTTGTTTGCATAAGCAACTCAATAAGCAACTCAATAAGCAACTCAAAAAAATGTGATCTCGGTACTTTCCTTCTCCTCCGCTACATTTGGATCTCCATGATTACGCAATTCATCTGTCATCGTGTAGGTAGATTGCAGTTCACTCATCCACAACTCAGTGTCTGGCAAAGCCCCACCATCGATTTGATTCATGGTTTCTTGCATCCTTTGGATGTCGGCACTGACCACCTGGAGCACTTGACTAATCCTATCTTGGAATTGCAGGCTGACTAGCAAGTTCTCGACATCATTACGAATCACATTGCCGTGTTGTCGCATTTTAGTTGCTGCATCGCCCATGGTTTCCACATGGGACAACACATCACCCACGACAGCACCAGAAATTTCCAACACTTTTTTGTCATTAATTGTCGCTCTGTCTGCTGCTAATAGAGCTTGCTTTACGACCTGCGTAATTTGCACCACGCGCTCGGTAATATTCTGGCCGGTCTCCGCCGATGACCTCGACAGTCGCCGGACCTCTTCTGCTACGACAGCAAACCCACGCCCCGCTTCCCCGACACGCGCTGCTTCAATCGCCGCGTTAAGCGCAACAAGATTTGTCTGTGCTGCAATTTGACGAACTTCGTTGGCCATCGAATGCATATCCGCCGTTGATTTCGCCATATCGCGTATGCAAACCAATAGCTCATCCTTGCTATCAATCATTTTAGACAAAGAGGTAATCACAGGTGCTAACTCCTTCTTGCAGAGTTGCAAAAGCGTGATGGTCGCGTCCGAAGATTTGGATTGATCTACATTACCAACACCACCAAATCCAGCCAGATCGAATTCGTTGACCATCGATGCAAAACTGTGGATCAATTGCCCTACCGCTTCTTCACTAGTGGATTTCACAGAGTTCACATGGGAATTCCACACTGGGAGCACGGTACCTAACAAATCGGTCACATTGTCGATGACTGCAGTGTCGTTTCTCACTACAGCGACTTCCTGTTTCAATATTTCCAGCTCAGAACGGCTTCGAAATAGCGCGAAACATAAATAGCCAATCAAAACGATTAAGGAAATTAGTCCAGCCCATAAGTAGGTCTTTGGGGATACTGCGGGTTGCGAGATTAAAAATACCACTTCAGCTATCACGATAGCTGCAGCAACAAAATATTCCCAATAAGTACGAATAAATACCTTCATGATTTTGCTCCAATACATTGGATAGAACATCGCTTTTCTTATTATTAAGATCGATCACACATTTTTTTTATGTATGCGTACAATCCGTCTTTGGTGATTGGTTTCTCTATCGTTCCTAGAAACTCTTGTCTCGCCAATTGCGCCACCAGAGAAGCTGAATGCAAAACACGGGCCCCCTGGCCCGACATCAAAATCACCCCCCCAGAAAATTTGCGCCCCTCCAATGCAGCCATGACCTCAAAACCATCCATGTCCGGCATTTGTAAGTCACAGATCAATAAATCTGGTTTGCGCGGCATTTTGTCCAAGCAGGCTAATGCTGCTTTTCCACTATTCGCGGTTGTCACTTGTCTGATACCTAGTTCACTAAGTTTATCGACAACGAAATCCAACTGAAACTCGTCATCATCAATCACCAAAGCACAAAAATCATTGTCTTCAAAAGACCCTTTATTAACGTCCACCATATCGTACTCCTCCTATATCTGCCATCATTTTCTTGATCTAAAATTAGATTAATT
>CAUPNA010000177.1:0-8437 GCA_963512475.1 uncultured Undibacterium sp. | reverse complement strand
GATGCTGTTTGGCGAAGCTAAGATTGCTTTCTACTGCTTGTTGTATCAACGGCATAATCGGTAGGGCTTCAATCTTGAAAGACATTTTCCCGGCGACTAATTTGTCCATATCGAGTATGTCATTAATGATCAATGCTAATTGCTGACTGTTTTGTAGCGCAATACGTATCATGCTTCCCAGCGAGTCAGGTAGTGCGCCAAATACACCGCCTTCTATCAATTTTAATGAGCCAATAATTGAGGTAAGCGGTGTCCTTAGCTCGTGGCTGACAATAGATACGAATTCACTTTGCATTTGCTCTAAACGTTTACGTTCATTGATATCACGTATGACGATAATGAGTTCCGTTTCACCTTTTTGTTCCGTCGCAGAGATGCGAAATTCGATCGCGACGTTATTGCCTTCCTGGTCGATGATACTGCTTTCTCGTATCAGGCAAGGTAATTGACTTGCGCCATAGTCTTTGACATCGCGTACAAATTCCTCAATCTCTTTTGTGATTCTCTGTTCCCCCAAGAGATGAAAGAAGTTGGTGTTGCTCGGAATATCTCCGCTTTGTTTCCAAATGGCGATGGCAGCGGGATTGATAGAACGCAGTGTGCCATCTAGTGCTGTACTCACGATGCCTTCCGCAACGTTGTCCAATATTGTTTGCGTGTATTCTGCGCTGGCTTGTAGTTTTTTCTCTGCCACGACACGGCGACTGATGTCGATTACCTGAAAAATCCAATACATTTTTTCTGGTTGTTCATGTGCGATGTGTGCAAGGCTGATCAGACAGGTAACGAGGTGACCCGCTGAATGGCGTAAGGCTAGTTCAAACTGTAGACTATCTTCGCCTTGCTCAACCGAACGTCGGTGTAAATGATCAATTGCCAACTTTTCAGACAATTCAACGACAGGAATTTTCAATAAGGTGAATTCGTCATAGCCTAAAATATCGCATAGCATAGGGTTGATACTGATCCAGTAACCTTCATCACTAATCAATGCCATACCTTGTGGTGCTGTATTGAAAGCACTCAAGAAACGCTGTTGGCTCTCAGTTAAAGCAAAGTAGGTCTTGGCGTGGCGACGATAAGCTGCAAAGGTGCGCGCCAGCAAAAAGCCTAAGAGCGCGGCGAATAGCCAACCTGTTACCCGTTGCACCAAACCAAAAACAGGAAATGCATTGTCCTCTTGCATTCTTGTATGTAGTTCAATATTACGCCCCGGGATATTGACGCTTAAAGCCGCCGTGAGCTGACGTCCTAGGTCTTGCTTGCCATAGATCGCGGTGCCCGACTCAACTTGATCAAGATCAAAAATGGCAAAATCAAGTCGCAATTCTTGTGCTCTTTGCTTAGCGAGTCGAAACACCAATTCGGCATCCAGAATTGTGGTGACCAGACCCCAATAGTCTTTGTTATCCAAAAAAACCGGCACACGATAGGCCAGCGCTAAACCACCTTGTTTTAATTGAAAGGGGCCGACTAAAGCAGGGCGTTGACTGATGATGATTTGTTCGATTGCTGGCCATTGTTCTGGAATGTCAGGGAAATAAATGCCAATGGCGGATTCGTTTCCTTTTAGCGGTGCGATGGTCTGAATACGGTTATTCGGGGCCAGCGTGATATTACGTATGCTACGTTCTTGCAATTGGAGTCTGCTTAACCAAGGGACAATATCGCTGTTTTGATATTGACCATTTTTCGTTTGAATGAAAGAGACTAAACCCGACGCAAGGTGGATAGTGGCGTTCAATTCCGATTCTATGATGGCGCGAATCTCACCTGAGGCACTGACTAGATGTAATTGTTGAACGCTGGCTTGACGACGTCGTTCTTCAAACAAGATCAGTTCAGTGGCAATGCCAGTGCCGATGAAAACAATTAGCGGCAACATCCGTCCGAGTAAGCGACGTCCAAAAAAATCGTGTTGAAAAAAGCGAGATGTGGCATTAGGCATGGTGTTTCGCTCTGTGGAATTAATTCGATTCAATCATACTCGGCTTGTTTTGTCCTGCATGCATCTATTTTTCTTGTTGATTTTTGAATGAAATGTTGTATCGAAGCTCGCTTTTTTCTGAATTAACACATGGGCTTGTTTGAGATGTTACGGTTCCTGACAATGCATTTGGTTTTTTGATATATAAAACTTATGCGATGTGATTTTTGAATCATCATTTCGTCAAACTACGCCGCGTTTTGTGCAGTTTGTCTCAAAGCTGCTTAAGTCTCCTAAGGCTTCATTTAAGCTTCTCTCATCCAGATTGCGATACTTACTAGGGTTCTAAGTGGGTATCGCAGTTAAATTATGAACGAGGAGTTGCACCATGTTAGAAATCAACCAGGTAGTAAAGAAATTCGGTAAGACATTGACCGCGGTCGATGAGCTGAGCCTGAGTTTGTCGCGCGGTGTTGTCGGCTTGATTGGTCATAACGGGGCAGGTAAAACGACTCTCATGCAAATGATCGCCACTTTAACGAAACCGACTAGTGGTCAGATTATTTTTCAAGGTGTAGACATTGTCAATTCGCCAGATGCGATTCGCCAACGTCTTGGTTATTTGCCGCAGGATTTTGGTGTCTACCCCAACTTAAGTGCGCTCGAATTTATGCAGTATTTTGCTGCTTTGAAAGCGGTTCGAGATCCTGAGCGTATTCGGTATTTATTAGAATTGGTTAACTTGACTGAACATGCACATCGTTCCGCAGCTGCATTTTCGGGAGGGATGCGCCGACGTTTAGGTATTGCACAAGCCTTGCTGAATGATCCAGATATTTTGGTAGTTGATGAGCCAACCGCTGGACTCGACCCTGAGGAACGTTTGCGTTTCCGAAATTTGTTGGCGGAATTGGGACAGTATAAATTAGTTTTGATGTCGACCCATATTGTGTCTGACGTCGAAAGCGTTGCCAGCGAATTAGCCATTATGCGTTCGGGTAAATTGATAGGATTTGGGACCCCGGAAAATATGATAGAACAAGCGCACGGACAGGTGTGGAGTGTGCAACTGAGCATGCCGGAATACGAAACGATTCGACATCAGGTGCAGGTATTGCACGCGCAGCGACAAGGTGAATGGATGCAGGTACGTATCGCGCATCCGCACTCACCGCATCTTCATGCGCAGTTAGTGGCTCCCAGTCTGGAAGACGCATTGATGGCGCAACGTTATTCTTTACAAGAGGTGGCATGATGCGAAATTCATTGCCACCCGATGCTTTGGACAGAGGGCAGTCTGTTGTCGCTACCCCGACAAGTAACACGGTCGACGCTAGGCCTGCTTCGAGAGTGAACTCAAATTCTACTGCGATCCGTTCGCAAGTTAGTGGGAGACAAAGTTTTTTCTGGCAACTGCATTTGATTCGGGTTCTATGCACTAATGAGGTACGTTTACGTACGCGTCGCTTGAGCACTTTATTTGCTTTGATGGCGATGATTGTAGTGAGTTGGGCAATGATTGTTGATCCTAAAACGGGGTCAAGTTTGATATCGATTAACAACGCACGTGTACTTTATACCAGTTCTGCTTTGGCAATGGGAAGTGCAAGCTTGCTGAGTTTTCTGTTGGCGTTGATCGGGTTTTATTTGGTACGTGGACGTATCGTTGAAGATATTCGTAGTGGTATTGGAAGTGTTATAGCGGCGACGCCAGTCGGAAATGGCCTATTCCTACTTAGTCGCTGGCTTGGCGGCGTTGCTTATATGCTGCTATTGATAATGGCTGCCATGTGCTCGATTATGGTGTTGCAGGTACTGCGAGGCGACGGCCCGGTACAACTTGGGGTGTATTTGCAAACCTATTTGTTGGTATTGGGGCCGATGATTTTCTTCGCGGTTGGTGCTGCGATCTTATTTGATAGCACGCCATTCTTAATGGGGAAAGCGGGTGATCTCATCTATTTTATTGCCTGGGTTTTTCAAATATCCTTGATATCGAAAATTGAGCAATTAAGTGGTGGTATTTCATCTTGGTTATTTCTTGATTTTAGTGGTTTGGTGACGACGATATTTGCTTTTAAAACGCATTTGATGACGACTAATTTTTCTTTGGGCGCGAGTACTTTTGATCCTACGATTGCACCGATTATTCTGCCGGTCAGTATGTGGACTTTCGACATGGTCATGATGCGTTTTGGTAGTGCGGCACTCGCCTTATGTGTGTTGTTGCCTGCGATTCCTTTGTTTCATCGTTTTTCACCTGATAAAGTGAAGGCATCTCATTCTAGAAAACGTCGTTCTCCTTTAGATGTGATGAATACTTGGAGCCGCCCCTTGGCGAAACAGGTGCAGCCCTTATTTCTATGGTCGGCAAAATCGTCTGGATTATTGGGGCAGACAATGGCAGAGGTATCATTGAGTCTTGTGAATGCGCCATTTTCTATATTTGTGTTGGTGCTGTTAATCAGCCTTTCTGCCTTGATCAATTTAACATCTTTGCCGGGATTGGGCGTTTTCGCAGTGGTATTTTGGGGTGTCATGATTAGCGATATCAGTACCCGTGATTACCAATCTGCGATGGAACATTTGACCGGCGCAGGGCAAGGAGGCGCTAACTGGCGTTATGTTAGACAGTTAATGGCAAGTTTGGCCTTGGGATTTTTATTCGTTGGCGTGATTATCTTTCGTTTGAGCTTTACCGCCCCTTTATTAGCTTTCGCTTTGAGCGTCGGCATTGTCAGCATGAGTGCTGCCGCTACTTTTTTAGGGAAAACTTCGAATACGTCAAAAACATTTATGTCTTTATACTTATTCACGGTCTATCTCACGACACAAGCGACAAAGGCGCCGATGTTAGACATCTTTGGCTTTAACGGTGTGGCGAACCTAAGTAGTATCGCGTTGCAAGTTGAGATAGCCGTCTTCGCTGGCGTTGCGGGCTTTTTCTATAGCCGGTGGAAAGCTTCGTAGCAAATGATGAAACTAATTTATTGGCTTTGATTTGATTAAGTCCAAGGAAATCTGGAAATTGCGGCAAAGTATCGTAAAATGTGGCATTAATTTTAATACTATGAAAGCGTTAAGATAAGCATCTTGATTTTTTATTAAAATACTGATGTTTGTTTGGATGCTAACCAGCTATGTTTGAACTTCGTAAGGCTCCCAGAATTAATGTGACTTGGCGTGGCGCTGTTAAATTTGATCACGATAAGTTTATCCCAATACGTATTATTAATATTAGCAATAATGGCCTGTTACTTCTATGCCCTATGGCATTACTGGCTGATGGTGAATATGAGTTAGTCTTGGAAGTGCCAAATATTGATAATCTACCGAACGCTATGTATCAGGTTAACTGCACAGTAGTTCAAACCCATAGTGTGCTAAGCGGTGAACATTTTCGCGTTGGCGTGAAATTCGTGAATATCGCGAGTATTCATCGTGATTTAATTAATGCTTGGGTATCGCTAGTGAGTAAATTTGATCCTAAATAGCTTTAATTCCCCATAAAAATCTTATCGTCATTAAACCCAGATTTTCCATTTGGCGCGTCTTCGACGCTATTTGATCGCTGGCGGCGCATTTTCGGTCATTTTTTTCGTTCTTCGTTGAAAATAGCTAATTATTTTCGCCTCATTCACGTAAAAACTGTCTCAAAAAGTGCATCCACCATCGTCTCAAATCCTAATGGAAATTCTGGGTTAAATCATTACTGTGAGCTTGGCCTCGCGAGGAATTGTGCTGGAATAAACTCTATTGCATAGGGTTATATTGAAGTGAAACGAGGCTTTCCCTTGTTCCTTAGCCTGATAAACGTTAAAATGCCGCAGTTTTGGTGCTCGCAGACATAATCATGTCGGCGGTTAAACGGGAAACACCATGCAATTGCATACGTGTGCTGCCCCCGCAACGGTGTACAAACGCCTGATCTCAGTTTCGATCATTAACCATTTTTCAGAACCACTGTGCTACTGCATGGGAAGGTGTAATGGTGAAGTTTGTCAGCCCGGATACCGGCCAAAATAAGTGAAGTATGACGAACGGGGAAGTTCGGCTATGATTTTCTGACTTTGGTTTTCTCAATTAAAGCAAATAGCCAGCGTTAAGTCGCTTGAAAATAGTTTCAGAATGGATTGTTTGTAGATTCAGTTCATTAATTCTGTTTTTTAAATCCGCTTTCCGGTTTCATCATACTTTGTATTCAAGTAGCCAACGGGGACGTCGGTAGCTTGCGTTTAGCTGCGCGCGTTTTGTAAGGGCAAATTTTTGCTCCTCACGGCCAGCTTAGCTTTTTGAATAAAATTATGATCCAACAATACAAACCTCTTATGCTCAGCATTGCTGTAGCTTCTTGCTTCTCTTCTGTAACCACTGCTGCTATCGCCAACGATAACAATGAAACAAATGCCAACGACGTATTGATCACGGCAACGCGCCAGGTGCAGGCGGCTAAAGATGTCTTAGCTGATAATGTCATCATCAATTCAGAGCAAATTATGAAATCGGGTGCGACTAGCATCGTCGATTTGCTGCAACAACAACGAGGCATAGAAATCTCTCGCACTGGTGGTGCAGGTTCTGTGTCTTCTATCTTCATTCGCGGCGCTGCCAATGCACAAAGCGTGGTATTCGTCGATGGCGTGCGTATTGGTTCGTCAACGACGGGCGGTGCTACCTGGAGCAGCATTCCTTTAAGTCAGCTCGAACGTATAGAAATCGTCTACGGTCCTTTGTCCAGTTTGTACGGCGCTGATGCAATGGGCGGTGTGATTCAATTATTCACCAAGAAATCCGGCCCAAAGGCGCATACCAGCTTAAGTTTTGGCGTGGGCAGCGAAGGCTTGCGCAAATGGGAAGCGGGTGTTTTTGGTTCTTCCGCAAATGATTTTCAGTACGGACTGAATACGGCGAAAGAAAGCAGTGATGGTTTCTCCGCATCCAAACCTGGTGCGGGAACCTTTACTTATAATCCTGATCGTGATGGCTACTCACAAAAAAGTTTCAATGGTAATTTGTCTTGGAAGATCGCGCCTGATGTCAGTGTCGGCGTCAATTTCGTACAAAGTACTTTGGATGTCGATTTTGATGCAGGTTTAAGTTACAGAGATAGAGGTCAGCAAAAATTTGATAATGCAGTGAGCTTTATCAAGACTAAACCTACTAGCAATTGGAATTCGAGTCTACAGTTTGCCCGTACCAACGATCGCGTATTTAGCGATGCTTCCTACGGTAAGAGTCAGGCAGATACTAAGCAGAGCGGTTGGACATGGCAAAATGACCTTAGCTTTGGCAAAGATGTTCTGCAATTCGTAGTTGAAAATAGAAAAGAAGACGTAAGTACGACGACCAAAGGTCTTGGTGGTAAACGCGATACTTTGTCATACGCTTTAGCTTATGTGATGAAGTATGACGCACATCAAGCCAGTATCAGTGCCCGCCTGGACGATAGCTCACAATATGGCAAACATGAAACTGGCAGTATCGCCTATGGTTATCATTTGAGTGATGTATTACGTGTAAATGCCAGCTATGGTACTAGTTTCCGTGCGCCGACTTTTAATGAATTGTATTACCCTGGTTTTGGTGTGTCATCCAATAAACCCGAAGTCGGAAAAAATGCTGAAATCGGTTTGTTCTACGATGATGCGGTGACTCAGATCAGTGCCGTTTACTACGATAATAAAATCACTGATTTGCTGGTTAACACAAATCCTTGTCCGGTTGAAAAAGCGACGCATTTGTATGGTTGCGCATTCAATGTGAATAAGGCGCGCCTGTCTGGCTTTACGTTTGGTGCTTCAACTAAAATCGCCCAATTTAATGTGCGCGCCACAATCGATATTCAAGATCCTAAAGATGAAACCACGGGCAAGCGTCTGGCGCGTCGCGCGAAACAGCATGCGAGTTTTGGTATCGATTATCGTTTGTCTGATTTAACTTTGGGTTTGGAAACTGTCCTGTCGGATGAACGTTTTGACGATGCTGCGAATAAAAATCGTTTAGCTGGATACGGCATTGTGAATCTTGTCGCGACTTATCAAGTAGCCGCCAATTGGTCTGTTCTGGGGCGTTGGAATAACATTGCTAACAAAGACTATGAGCTGGCTCGAAATTACCGCACGCCCGGCTCTAATTTTTATTTGGGTTTGAATTACGGCTTTAAATAAGATCCTTAACCGTTTTTAAATGAACGCAAGGCATGATCCTATGCCTGCTGTTTGCTTTTTTACGGTAATGAAGCTTACCTTAACTAAGGACAACGATGGCAATTGCAAACGCTCAAAAGCGCGCAGTATCTCTGATCGTAGGGATGGGGTTGCTATCGTTGACGAGTTTGATTTTTGCTTGCATGATTGGTTCAGTTGCCTTGTCTTTTACCGAGTTGGGTCAGGCATTTGCTGATTTAGTTCAAGGACAAACCAGTACGCTCGCTAGCAGCGTGCTGGATCTGCGTATGTCGCGCGCCTTGTCCGGCTTTGTGACGGGTGCAAGTCTGGCGCTGTCCGGCGT
>CAUPNA010000176.1:0-8531 GCA_963512475.1 uncultured Undibacterium sp. | reverse complement strand
CGATGCTGCTTTTTATCTAGAACTTGTGAACGATCCTGGCTTTATTAAGAACATACGCGATAAAGGCATACGCAGTGTTGCTGAAGCAGAACAGGCGATACAAACCGCGCATCGAGATGTCCAGGAGAAATTAGGCTTTAGCTTATATCTTGTTGAACGCAAAGAAGATGAAGCGTCAATCGGGCTATGTGGTTTTGTGCAGCGTGAAGATTTGCCGGGAATTGATATCGGTTATGCCTACTTGCCACAATACGCTCGCCAAGCTTACGCATTAGAAGCCAATCTCGGCCTGCTTCATTACGCAAAAAACACCTTAAAATTAGAGCAGTTGTTAGCCATCGTCTCTCCGCACAATCTGGCATCGTGCAATCTTCTTGAAAAAATAGGTTTTCGATTGCAAGAAACGATACCCTGGAAAGAAGGAGGCGAAGTCAAATTATTCAGTCGCTCACTTCTAGAATCACTGCCCGATTTTCAAATTTGAACTTAGGGTGTATTGACCTCGCATCAATTACAAAAATCGATCTAAAATTTTACGGCTATGTTTATCAATTTCAAACATATTCCGGATCAGAAAATGTATCCCGTGATTATCTGCAATTAACAAAGAATCTTTACCGATACGACGAATATCTTCGTCGCCTTTCAAAACAAAATGAGTATCGCCTCTATCCGTCTTTACGTGCCAGGTACAAGGCGTGGCGAAACTAGTGACGCTGACAATTTGCGAAATTTCAGGCATAAACTCACGGCCTTCTAACTCCTCATCGATGAGCTCACGAATTGTAGTTGGTAAATCAGATAAGTGATCTATCCACGCCACTTCTGCGCCGTTCTCTTTAACCAAAGAAATTCCCGCATCCGGTGATTGAATCGGAAAAGCACGCACGGGACGCACATCAACATGATCTGCGCCTTCGACATCAGTCAATACCAGTTGACGAAAATTATTGCGTCTTAATTGAAATATCGTCGTCATCTTATTCGCCTCCCACAGCGAGCGCTGCAGCATTACGAGCCTGCGCTTCATATAATTTAAAATAAGCGCCCTGCTTTGCCATCAAGTCGTCATGACTTCCGACTTCCACCACTTCACCTCGATCTAACACGACCAGACGATCCGCTTTATGCAAAGTGGAAAGACGATGCGCAATCGCTATCGTAGTGCGGCCTTTGACCAAATTATCCAGCGCTTTTTGAATTTCTTTTTCGGTTTCTGAATCCACTGATGAAGTTGCTTCATCCATAATCAGAATTCGCGGATCAATCAATAAGGCACGCGCAATTGAAATCCGTTGGCGCTCACCACCGGATAAACCTTGACCACGTTCGCCAACCATAGAATCGTAACCTTGCGGCAAACGCAAAATAAACTCATGTGCATGTGCCGCACGTGCCGAGGCAATAATTTCTTCACGTGTAGCGTTCGGCTTGCCATAAGCAATATTGTCGGCAATTGTTCCAAAGAATAAGAAAGGCTCTTGCAACACTAGACCAATATTGCTGCGATAATCCGCGACCGCAAAAGAACGTATATCCACGCCATCGAGCAAAATCGCGCCCTCCGCCACATCGTAAAAACGACAAATCAAATTCACCAAGGTGCTCTTACCTGAGCCACTATGTCCAACCAAGCCTATCATTTCACCCGGCTGAATATTCAAACTAATGCCACGATTAACAGCGCGATTACCATAACGGAAACCAACTTCGCGCAACTCAATCTGACCTTTCACTTCTTTGATTTCAACGGGATTCTGTGGCTCTGGAACGCTGGAGACATGATCAAGAATATCGAAAATACGTTTTGCTGCCGAAGCCGATTTTTGAGTCACAGAGACGATGCGACTCATGGAATCGATGCGACCGTAAAAATTACTAATAAACGCCACGGCAGAAACCAAAGCACCCACCGTAATTTCGTTATGGGACACCTGCCAAATACCGAAACCCCAAACAACCAAAATACCAATTTCAGTCAAAAAAGAAACGATAGGTGAAAATAAGGACCAGACATTATTGAGCTTATCGTTGACCGCTAGGTTATGTTTATTCGCATCACGAAAACGCGTTGCCTCCCTATCCTCCTGCGCAAAGGCTTTGACCACTCGAATTCCAGGAATCGTGTCGGCAAGTACATTAGTTACCTCGCCCCAAACCCTATCGATTTTTTCGAAGCCAGTACGCAAACGATCACGTACCAAATGAATCGCCCAAGCAATCAAAGGCAAAGGCAACAAAGTTACCAAGGCTAACTTTGTATTGATTTGCAATAGAAAAATTGCGGTCATAATAAACATCAACACATCGGTAGCAAAATCTAATAAGTGCAAAGACAAGTAGACACAAATTCGGTCACTTTCACTACCAATACGCGACATCAAGTCGCCAGTTCGCTTACTACCAAAATATTCGAGCGAGAGTTTCAGTAAATGCTCATAAGTCGCGGTGCGCAGATCTGCACCGATACGCTCCGACACCAAGGCCAAAATATAAGTTTTACCCCAACTCAACAACCATGCCAATACTGCTGCGCCAAATAGTCCACCTATATAAAATGCGACCAGAGCGGGATCTACGTATTGACCGTTTTGATAAGGAATTAAGACTTTATCGGTGAGTGGTTGGGTTAAATAGCGCGGGATCATATGCGCTGCCGTACCCAAGAGCATCAAGGTAAAACCGATCGCCAGTGAAACTTTATAGGGACGAGCAAAACGCCACAAGCGGAACAAAGTCCAGGTCGACGGTGGCGTATGAATGACTTTGGTGCAAACCGGACATTCTTCTTGCTCAGGTTCCAAGACTGCTTTGCAAGTAGGGCAGATATTTTCTTCAACACGCTCCGGGGTTTTGCCTGTGATATGGGCTTCCAATTGTTCGCGAAAGCTATCCATCAGACGAATAACTAGTAAATTCTGTCCCAAAGTAAAACGCCAATGTGCCAATAATTGCGCATCATCAAATAATTCCAAATGCCCCACGCCAGCGTGGTCATGATGACGTATTTGCAAGCCTTGGGCGTACGGCCACGAAGTCCAGTTTTGCGCGTTGTGCGCTTTTGACAGCAAGCGTTGATTAGTAACGACGATTAAACCCTGTTCAAACCTGAGCTTGGCGTCAAGATCAGTTTCAACCGCATTTAATACCGTTTCATCTTGCCTTAATTGCAAACTCAATTCTTGCGCCCACGCCTGCGGCAAATTGGCAATTGAATTAGCAATGTTCAATGTTGCTGTTGGTGATGTTGTCATCGTCAAACAAACTCCCGGGAGGCGCTTTCTGGCACAAATCGAAAACGCGAGAAAAAATTAAAAACCGTATTTTTTTGTTATTCACACATAAATTTACGCGTCAATCATAGGCAAAATCCAATAAAACTTTAGGAGAATGCATCATGCTGTATGACTGAAACGACAAATTACGGTATTCTGTCGAAAGGGACACTAGATCATGGAGAATACCTACTTTCGTGTTTGGTAAGAAGTATACCAGCAAGCTTTGGAGAGATAATTTCAAATTTGCTTAATTTAACACTGCTTGCCAGCTGCTTGTCGGCTGAAACGACTTTAATTGCGTTAATACCTGATCTCAAAAAGATTGACTTCCAAAAAATTAAAGCGAATAGCGACTTCACTATTCAATAATAAATTGACATTCATGACTACAAAAAAGAAAGATATCACTCCGCTGCGTACGACTCATCTGCGCGGACCGAACATTTGGACTTATCGCCCCGTCATCGAAGTTTGGCTAGATATTGGGGAATTCGAAGAACTGCCCTCCAACAAACTCCCCGGCTTATATGAACGTCTGACAGCGCGCCTGCCTGGTCTACTACAACATCGCTGCGGTGTCGGTGAAGTGGGTGGTTTTCTGGAGCGTCTCAAAGAAGGTACTTGGGTCGGTCATATATTAGAGCATGTAGTCCTAGAGCTGCAAAATATGGCAGGTATGCGTACTGGGTTTGGTCAAACCCGCTCTACTCATGTCGAAGGCGTGTACAAAATGGCTTTCCGCACTCGACAAGCACAAGTGGGTAAAGCGGCGTTAAGTATGGGGCGCGATCTCTTAATGGCTTTAATCGAGGATCAAAGCTACGATTTTGATGTAGAACTTCTCAAATTACGCGACATGGTCGATGATTTATGTTTAGGCCCTAGTACCGCACATATCGTCGATGCCGCGACTGATCGCAATATCCCCTCTATCCGTTTAACTGAAGGCAATCTGGTGCAACTTGGTCACGGTGCAGCACAACGTCGCATCTGGACGGCAGAAACCGACCGTACCAGCGCTATTGCAGAAAGCATCGCCAGCGACAAGGACATGACCAAGTCGCTTTTAAAAGCATGCGGTGTCCCAGTGCCAGAAGGCAGCTTGGTGCGCAGTGCAGAAGAAGCTTGGGAAGAAGCGCAGGATATTGGACTACCGGTCGTCATCAAACCCTACGATGGTAATCATGGCCGTGGCGTGACTTTAAATCTGATGACCGAGTCAGAAGTCTTCGCTGCCTATGAGCTGGCTGCTCGCAAGGGCGACAGCAAAAGCGTAATTGTTGAACGCTACATTACAGGCAACGAGCATCGCCTACTGGTAGTTGGCAATGAATTAGTCGCCGCAGCTAAAGGCGAATCACTTTGGATCATCGGCGATGGCAAATCAAGTATCAAAGAATTAGTTGCCCATCAAATCAATATCGATCCACGTCGTGGCGAAACGGAAGAGTTTCCGTTAGGCTTAATCAAGCCTGATGAGAGCGCTGAAATCATTTTAGAACTCAAGCGCCAAGGCATGGATGCAGAAACTGTGCCAGCAGACAAACAAAAAGTTTTGATTCAACACAATGGCAATGTCGCGATTGACGTGACTGATGAAGTTCATCCCGAAATTGCCCGCATCGCAGCCCTAGCGACGCGCATCATTGGGCTCGACATTGCTGGCATTGATTTGGTTTGTGAAGACATCTCACAACCGCTAGAACAACAACGTGGTGCCATTATCGAGGTCAATGCCAGCCCTGGCTTGCTATCACATCTAAAACCTGCTGTGGGCAAACCGCGCGATATAGGCTCGGCCATCATCAAGCATTTGTTTGGTCCGGTTGATAATGGTCGCATTCCTATCGTTGGCGTGGCTGGTAGTAAGGGAACTAGTTTAATTTCACGCTTGGTTTCTAGTATGTTGAGTATCAGCGGCAAATACTCCGGTGTTGCTTGCGCAGATGGCCTCTATCTGGATCAACGTCAGGTTGTTAAAACCGACTGCACCTCTTGGGATGCCGGTCAGCGTCTGCTCCTGAATCGCAATGTGCAAACCGCTGTTTTTGAAACTAACGCTAAACGTATTTTGGTTGATGGCTTAGCTTACGATAAATGTACAGTGGGTGTTGTGACTGATTTGGACGGCATAGAAAATCTATCTGATTTCTATCTGACAGAAGCGGAACAAATGTTCAAGGTCATGCGTTCACAAATTGACGTGATTTTGCCACATGGCTGCGCAGTCATCAATGCTGATATCGACCAAGCTGAGGACTTAGCAGAATTGTCCGATGGCGATGTCATTTACTATGCCAAATCGAATGAAAATGCGGCTTTAAGCAAGCATTTAACAAACGGAAAACGTGCTGTATTCATACGTGATGAGTGCATTGTGATGGCAACAGGTAAAGAAGAGCTCAACCTACTCGCAATGTCATCGCTCAAAACCAGCAAAGCAGAACAACCGGAAGCGATCATGGCGGCCATTGCGGCAGCTTGGGCTTTGGATATTGCACCCGATTTGATCGTTGCTGCTTTGCGTAATTTCGATTCAAATCCGCCGAAAAAACAATATTAAAACCATGGCTGAAACGTCGCCGCTTTCTGTTAAGTTTAAGCGATGCGACTTGGCAGAATCAACATAGTAGACATTTTGGCGTTTGCGCCGTAGATAGGATAAAGGTTTATGGAAGTTTCACGAATCAGGGCTTTACGTGGCCCTAACCTCTGGAGTCATCACACCGCGGTTGAAGCGATAGTACGCTGTACACCAGAGGAATTATCGATCAATGAAATCCCCAATTTTGAAGCGCGCTTGCGTGCCCTATTCCCAGAAATTGGCCCTTTGCAAGCAACAGGTCATGATGATGCGATTCCCTTGGCGCGCGTGTTTGAGCTAGCAACACTAGCTCTACAGGCACAAGCGGGCTGCCCGGTTACCTTCAGCCGCTCTACGCAAACTCTTGAAGAAGGAATTTTCCAGGTAGTCGTAGAATACTCAGAAGAAGATGTAGGTCGACTGGCATTCGAACTGGCAGAACAATTATGCAAAGCGGCTCTAGAAAATACTAGCTTTGATTTAACGTCCGCATTAAATCAATTACGCGATCTAGATGAAGACTTACGCTTGGGACCATCGACCGGCTCTATCGTCTATGCGGCGGTGGCTCGGAATATTCCCTATCGTCGACTGACAAGTGGCAGTTTAGTGACTTTCGGTTGGGGCAGTAAACAACGTAAAATTCAAGCCGCAGAAATGGACGGTACGAGCGCGATTGCAGAAGCCATTGCACAAGATAAAGAACTCACAAAAAAATTACTCGATGCAGCAGGTGTACCAGTGCCTTTAGGCCGTACTGCCATAGACATGGAAGACGCATGGAATATCGCGCAAGAAATTGGCTTACCTGTCGTGGTAAAACCTAAAGATGGCAATCAAGGTAAAGGCGTCACCGTCAATGTCACAACGCGTGAACAATTAGAAGCTGGTTACATCGCAGCAAGTGAATTCCGTGACGATATTTTGGTAGAACGCTATTTACCCGGCAATGATTTCCGCTTGCTTGTCATCGGCAATAAATTGGTGGCTGCAGCTCGCCGTGACCCGCCACAAGTCGTCGGTGATGGTACACATTCTGTTCGTGAGTTAGTCGAACAGGTCAATAAAGATCCGCGCCGTGGTAGCGGCCATGCAACCTCGTTGACAAAAATTCGTTTCGATGACATTGCTCTGGCAAGCTTGGCAAAACAAGGCTACACCGCAGACACTGTGCCATCCAAAGGCACGCGTGTCGTTTTACGCAATAACGCTAATCTCTCAACGGGTGGCTCCGCGACTGACGTAACAGACGATGTCCATCCAGAAGTCGCGGCGCGTGCCGTCGCGGCTGCCCAAATGGTGGGCTTGGACATCTGTGGCGTAGACGTGGTCTGTGATAGCGTTTTGAAACCAATAGAAGATCAAAATGGTGGCGTGGTCGAAGTCAATGCGGCACCTGGTTTGCGCATGCACCTCTCCCCTTCTTTCGGTAAAGGTCGCGCAGTCGGCGAAGCCATCGTTTCAGCGATGTTTGCTGATGGCGATGATGGTCGAATTCCTATTATCGCAGTTACCGGTACCAACGGCAAAACTACCACGGTGCGCTTAATCGCCCACTTATTGACGGTCAGCGGCTTACGCACCGGCATGACAAATACGGATGGTGTTTATGTAGAAGGTCGTCAAATTGACAGTGGTGATTGCAGCGGACCACGTAGTGCCCGCAATGTTCTATCCCATCCTGACGTTGATGCAGCCGTATTTGAAACTGCGCGTGGCGGTGTTTTACGTGAAGGCCTGGCCTACGATCGCTGCAAAGTCGCGGTAGTCACCAATATTGGCTCTGGCGACCACTTAGGTCTAAATTACATCACCACCGTTGAAGATCTGGCCGTATTAAAACGCGTGATAGTACAAAACGTGGCGGAAAATGGCGTTGCCGTCTTAAACGCAGCAGATCCTATCGTCGCTGGCATGGCCAGCAATTGTACCGGTGCTGTCACCTTCTTCGCCGCAGATAGCCAATTGGCGATCATGGCCGCCCATAAAGTCCAAGGGCATCGCGTCGTATTCATAGAAAAAGATGATCTGGTTGCAGTAGAAGGTAAACTTGTTCAAAGAATTCCACTGTCAGAAGTCCCAATTACCCGGAACGGCACGATTGGTTTCCAAGTCGAAAACGTCATGGCATCCGTGGCGGCAGCGTGGGCAACCAATATCAGTTGGGACGCAATTCGTAAGGGTTTAAAAACCTTTATGAATGATAGCGACAATGCGCCAGGTCGCTTTAATGTTTTCAATTATCGCGGTGCGACTTTGATCGCCGACTACGGCCACAATCCTGATGCGATCACCGCCTTAGTACAAGCAGTAGAAAGCATGCCAGGCAAACGTCGCTCGGTTGTGATCAGTGGTGCGGGCGATCGTCGCGATCAGGATATCCGTCAACAAACCGAGATCCTGGGCAGTGCTTTCGATCAGGTTATTTTGTACCAAGATCAATGTCAACGTGGTCGTGCCGATGGTGAAGTCCTTGCCTTATTGCGCTCTGGTTTAGCGAACGCAAAACGCACCACAGACATTCAGGAAATCAACGGTGAATTTATCGCGATTGATACCGCTCTATCGACTTTGGGTGAAGGCGATCTGTGTCTGATCTTGATTGACCAAGTTGAAGAAGCCTTGGCGCATATTGCTAAACGGATTGCGGAAGGCTAAGCTGTTTTCCT
>CAUPNA010000175.1:0-8555 GCA_963512475.1 uncultured Undibacterium sp. | reverse complement strand
GATAGGAACGCGTTTATTCGTGTGCTCTACAGCTACACGAATCAACTCACAATGCTCTTCGACACTGACTGTTGGAGACTCACCGGTCGTACCAACAATCACAATACCATCCGTACCTTCGGCAATATGCCAGTCTATCAACTTGCGCAGCGTTGGAATATCGAGACTGCCATCTGCATGCATTGGGGTCACAATCGCGACCAAACTTCCTTGTATCGTTGTCATCTTAGCGCGTGGGAAAAGTAAAGCCATTATTGTAGCGGATCGTTACCTGCTATGGGAGAGAATCGAAGACGGATTCCAGAAGAATCCTATCCAAAACGCATCCTCAAAGTAACTAAACTGACTATAAACTTGGCGGGTGGAAAAATTAGTTGAAATATCAAATGAAACTAGCGATTAATGTGCGAAAAATCAGTTTATTAACGGTGACTTATTCGCGTAAACGCCTAATACAAATTCTCTGAACGATAGCCTCGGTTATCTGGTTGACATAGGTGTGTTCGAAAGCAAGACATTGCTGGCACCACCCTTCGGTTTCAATGCAAACAAAGTGTTTAAGCAATTCATTCTCTTGCAGCAAAAAGTCAGGATTACGTGGCCGACCGTATTTTTCATTTCCTATCGCAAAAGTCTCATAAATCAAAACGCCTTGATCCGCGAGAGACTGCAAGATCGCTGGCATTAAGGGGCGATGCAAATAATTAGTGACGACGATGCCAGCAAACTGCTCCGCCGAAAATGGCCACTGAAAACCCTCTTGTTCAAGGTCGAAATTAAAGCATGTCGCACCCAGTTGTTCGAGTGCCGCCAAAGATTCGGCATCACGATCTACTGCCCATACTTCATAACCAGCAGCCAGCAACAAATGGGTATGCCGACCTGTTCCACAGGCTAAATCGAGTATCGGCCCTTTTGATTTGGGAATTTCTTCAAGAAAGCGCTGTACCCATAATGAAGGTTGATTCATCGAATTAATCAAAAAAAACTCTCTATAAAACCAGCCATTGAATGACTGAAAATGCATACTTAATTACAGGCTCCATCCAAACATCCAATAATTTAAAGAACATTAAACCAAGAATCAAAAAGAAACCGTATGGCTCAATTTTCGCGAATTTATATGCTAAGTGGTTGGGCAATAGACTTAGAATAATTCGACCACCATCAAGTGGAGGGATTGGTATCAAATTCAAAGCAAACATTGCCAAATTCACAGATAGACCTGCTTGGGCCATTAAATAGAAAAACTCTTGCTTCACATCTAAAGTCTTGAGCAAGGCAAATACTCCACCCCATAGGAAGGCCATCAATAAATTTGACATTGGACCTGCAAGTGCAACCCACGCCATATTTTTCTTCGGATTTCTTAATGCTCCGAAATTGACAGGTACTGGTTTTGCATATCCGAAAAGGAAGCCACTCCCAGATAAATACAACAACGCGGGTAAAATGATCGTACCCAACAAATCGATATGCACGATAGGATTTAAGCTCATGCGCCCTTGGCTATAAGCAGTCGTATCACCAAAAAACTTCGCAGCATATGCGTGCGCAGCTTCGTGCAAAGTAATCGCCAAAATGACAGGAATCGCATATACCGCGATGGTTTGTATCAATGCATCCATGAATTTAATTCACCCTTAATTTTATTTTTTACAGCAAAGCATCGTTTCTACTATTTACAAACCGAACAAAGCCACATCACCACGCCCTTGGCGCATAAGAGTTGGCGTTTCTTGTGTCATATCGATGACGGTAGTAGGCATCAGACTGCAAGCACCACCATCGATCACCAAATCGATTTGCTTTTCTAAACGTACACGGACCAATTCAGGATCGGTTAATGGCTCGTCTTCATTCGGCAATATCAGTGTTGCCCCCAATAATGGCTGCTTCAACTCCTCCAACAAAGCATGCGTAATTGGATTTTCCGGCACACGCAGTCCTATCGTTTTGCGCGAAGGATGACTCAATCGACGCGGTACTTCTTTGGTCGCTTCTAAAATAAAGGTGTAAGGCCCCGGCGTCGCGGCTTTCAGCATACGAAACTGACGGTTATCAACTTTCGCATATTGCGCGATTTCAGACAAATCGCGGCATAACAAAGTCAAGTGATGCTTTTCATCGACGCCACGAATCTTACGCAATCGCATCACGGCATCTTTGTCATCAAGATGGCACACCAATGCGTAACAAGAATCGGTCGGCAAAGCCACGATGCCGCCTTGATCAATAATTTGTACCGCTTGCTTGATCAATCGTAATTGCGGATTATCAGGATGAATTTGAAAAAATTGGCTCATAAATAAAGTCTGCTAATGTGACAACGGAGGCTGAGCCTCCGTTGATTATCTTACTAATGTTCTGTTTATTTTAATTGCTGTAGCGCCGCGATACGCTGTGCCATCGGCGGATGGGTAGAAAACAATTCCGCCCAACCTGGTTTATCGCTGATACCGACGGCAGCCATCGATTGTGGTAACTCGCCTGGTGCCATACCGCCCAAACGCGCTAAAGCATTAATCATAGGCTGACGATTGCCCAACAATTTCGCTGCGCCAGCATCGGCGCGGAATTCCCTTTGGCGTGAGAACCACGCAACAATTAAGGATGCACCAATACCAAACAAAATCTGAAAGACGAAGGACGCGATATGAAAGCCAATCCCTGGCGTGTGATTTTCATCATTTTTCGACAAAAAGCTATCCACCGCATACGCCGCAATTCGCGACAAAAACACAACGAAAGTATTCACAACACCTTGAATCAAAGTCATAGTCACCATATCGCCATTCGCGATGTGCGCAACTTCATGTCCCAAAACTGCTTCGACCTCTTCTTTGGTCATGCTTTCCAATAAACCTGTCGAGACAGCAACCAAAGCGGAGTTCTTAAATGCGCCTGTCGCAAAAGCATTTGGCTCACCGTTGTACACAGCAACTTCCGGCATCGCGATACCAGCGCGCTCTGACAAAGTTTTTACCGTACTGACCAACCAGAATTCTGTGGATGAAGATGGGTTGTCAATCACGCGAGCGCCCGTTGACCATTTCGCCATCGGCTTACTGATGAGCAAAGAAAATATAGAACCAGTAAAACCCACCACCAAGGAAAACACGGCCAAAGCACCCAGATTCAAACCTTTAGCCGTCAAATAATTATTGACACCCAACATCGACAGAATGACGGTCATCACCAACATGACGGCAATATTGGTCGCTAAAAATAAGACGATACGTTTCATATTCAATTCTCCAAAACCTAATCAACAAACTATTGTGGACGATACATGTTGCAATATGGTTGTGCTTGGCGTTATTTCAAGTGCTGCATGCCGACACAAGATCACTTTTTCCAACTATGCCAGACTGGCGTCAAATCTTTCGCTAGTGGCGGCAATTGTCCTAAATCCGGCAAATTCTCGTCTGGCGCATGGAAATCCGAGCCACGTGAAGCCATAAAGCCGTAGCGATTAGCGATTTTAGCGTATTCATCGTATTGATCAACCGTATGACTACCGGTGACAACTTCGATTGCCTTCCCACCAAGATTTTTAAATTCATTAAAGAAAGCATCAAAAGCCAATGGCGTCAAATCATAGCGCCCCGGATGCGCCACAACCGCAACCCCGCCAGCACCACGTATCCACCCTATCGCTTCCGGCAACGAGGCCCAGCGATGCGACACAAAGCCTGGCTTTCCATCCGCCAAATACTTTTTAAATACTGCTGAGACATCTTCACAGACGCCGATTTCAACTAAGTAACGAGCAAAATGAGAACGAGAAATTAAGTCAGGGTTACCGACGTATTTTAAAGCACCAGCGTAGCAATTTGGAATCCCAACCTTGGCTAAGTCGGCAGCCATATCCTCAGCACGACGTTGACGCCCAGAACGGGTTTTAACCAAACCAGCCAAGAGGTCAGGGTTGGTCTCATCGATATTAAGTCCAACTATATGAATCGTCTTATTTGCCCAAGTGACGGAAATTTCCAAACCAGTCACATAGTCCATACCCAAATCGGTCGCTGCTTCCCGCGCTGCGGCAATACCACCTACTTCATCGTGATCGGTTAAGGCCCAAACATCGACACCCTGCGCATGTGCACGTTGCGCCACAGCGGCAGGTGCTAATACACCATCAGAAACTGTCGAGTGGCAATGCAGATCAACATTGAGGCCGACACTTGGTTCGATACTTGAGACTTGGGCAGACATGATAAAACCGGATTCAAACAATAAGAGTGAACATTGTACTCCTGCAAAGCGGGCTTTGCCGCGTTGCGGCAATTATGTCGTTTAAGCTTTGGTGGAAATCTGCTTTAAGGCATCCGCTACCGTAGGAAACATTAATCGCGCACCTAATTCTATTTTTATCCTTTGGTTCTGCAAACGTCGCGACTCTGACATAAAAGACAAAAGCATAGGTGACACTTGTTTCTCCAATTCAACCCGTGGCAAACGTGGAGCGCGCGGTAAGTGAAAGTGATCAGCGACCTCATCAAAATAGTCTGCCATTTTCAAATCACTATCATCCACCGCATGATAAACACGATTTGGCTGCGCTCGAAATATTGCCAATTTAATCAAAAGAGCGAGGTCTTCCGCGTGAATATGATTTGTGTACACGTCGTCGCATTCAATCAACGCTGGCGTCGCTTTACGCAAACGGTCAATTGGCAGACGATCGGCTGCATAGATTCCTGGAACCCGCAAAATAGACAACATCCCACCTCGTCGCCTAGCCCAGTCACGCAACATATTTTCTGCGGAAACGCGGCGCTTAGCTCGGGGATTATTGGGATTCAAAGTTCTGGTTTCATCAAACTGAGCGCCACCACAATCGCCATACACACCCGTGGTACTGATATAAACAAGATGCGCCTTCTCAGGTAAAATGGCGGCCAAATGCTTGGTTCTGACATCAATTTCACCGTCACTTCTTGGCGGTGCCAGATGTACGATAGTTTTAGCAAGTCCGGCTAGTCGCTTTACCGTATCAGTTTGATCTAGATCGGCGAAAACCGGAACAGCACCGGCATCACGTAGTTTTGCAAAGCGTTCAGAGTCTGCGCCTTGACTCGTCACCGCAAACACCCGAAAGCGATCAACCAGATGGGGTAACAAGCGCATACCAACATCGCCGCAGCCAATAATCAGGCATCGAGGCTTTGCAAACTTGGCGGTGTGACTTGCTTTAGAAATACCTGGCTGCATGGGTTTTATATTATTTAGTTTTTTTTGAATTCAGGAATCGTATGACGTTTCAAGTAACAATCTCTCCAAGTGGTCGCCAGTTTAATTGCGATGCTGATGAAACTGTATTGTCTGCCGCCTTACGCGCAGGCCTCATTTTGCCATACGGTTGTAAAAATGGTGCTTGTGGTTCCTGCAAAGGCAAAGTTAATGCTGGCCAAGTCGTACACGGCAATCATCAGCAAAAAGCCTTGAGTGACGAAGAAGAAGCGCAGGGTGGCGCGCTATTTTGTTGCGCAAAACCGCAATCCGATCTAAATATTGAAGCACGTGAAATGCTGGCAGACGACGACTATCCGCTCAAGAAACTACCAAGTCGCATCGCCAAGCTAGAAAAATTATCTGATGACGTGATGCTCATCGAGTTGCAATTGCCTGCAAATGAAAAGCTCAATTATCGTGCTGGACAATATATTGAATTCTTGCTGAAAGATGGAAAACGTCGCAGTTATAGCCTGGCGAACGCACCACACATAGACGGCCCTTTGAGCTTGCATGTCCGTCATATGCCAGGTGGCTACTTTACAGATCAAGTATTCGCCACCGTCAAAGAGCGCGACATCATGCGCTTTGAAGGACCACAAGGTAGTTTCTATCTACGCGAAGAATCCGATAAACCGATGGTGTTGTTAGCTTCGGGGACCGGTTTTGCGCCAATCAAGGCCATCGTTGAACACTTGATTCATATCGATTCTAAGCGCCCTGTTCATTTATATTGGGGCGGTCGTCGACCGCAAGATCTATACATGCATGCACTGTGTGAAGAATGGTCGAAAAAGCTTGTGGGTTTCCAATACACGCCCGTGATTTCCGATGCCACATCCGAAGACAATTGGAATGGCCGTACAGGTTTCGTACATCAAGCTGTTGTCGATGACTACGCAGATTTATCGACGTATCAAGTCTATGCTTGCGGCGCGCCTATCGTGGTGGAATCAGCAAAACGCGATTTTGTTGCGAAGTCGCGATTGCCTTTAGATGAGTTTTTTGCCGACTCTTTCACTTCGGAAGCGGATTTAACAAAAAACTAATTTTTTTAAATTCATGAAATTATTTTTCATTTTTTTTGATTTATTTCAGTATTGCAGTGCGCAAAAGCGCAAAAAAACCGTTACACTACGTCCATGAAAAATTTTACCGACATGTCTTCCCCAAATATCGCTCGACGCCGTAGTTCGCACACCGAGCCTGGGAAGTCTTGCACGTAAGAAAAGCAAGGACACGATAAAACCACAGGCTCAAGCCCTGTGGTTTTTTTTTGTCATCAAATCGATGTAACTTCTGCTGTAACATCTTTACATCCCAGTTTGCATTTATCTTTAAGGAGTTTTGAAATGGAATTTAGTCAGTACAACGTCAACGCCCTGATGTACATCACACCACGCCCAGAATTGGTGTTTACGGAAGGTCGAGGCATGTGGATGACTGACCATAAGGGCAAACGCTATCTCGATTACTTGCAAGGCTGGGCGGTCAATTGCCTTGGTCACTCACCAAAATGCATAGAAGATGCAATCGTTGCGCAAGCAGGTAAATTGCTGAATCCTTCACCTGCTTTCTACAATGAAAACATGATCAAACTGGCCGATCAACTCACGCAACATTCCTGCTTTGATCGCGTGTTTTTTGCTAACAGTGGCGCAGAAGCCAATGAAGGTGCCATCAAACTAGCGCGTAAATGGGGTCAGAAAAATAAAAATGGCGCATTTGAAATCATTACCTTTGATCACGGCTTCCATGGCCGTACTTTGGCTACCATGTCAGCGTCCGGTAAGCCAGGCTGGGATACGATATTCGCACCGCAAGTGACGGGTTTCCCGAAAGCAGATTTGAACGATATTGCGTCCGTTGAAAAACTGATTAACGAAAAAACTGTCGCTGTGATGTTGGAACCAGTCCAAGGCGAAGGCGGCGTGATTCCGGCAAGTCGTGAATTCATGCAAGGTCTGCGCGAACTTACTAAGAAACACAATATCTTATTAATTGTTGATGAAGTCCAAACTGGAATGGGCCGTACGGGTGAATTGTTCGGCTACCAGCTATCTGGAATCGAACCGGACATCATGACTTTAGGCAAAGGCATAGGCGGTGGCGTTCCACTTGCTGCCTTGCTCGCAAAAGAAGCCGTGTCTTGCTTTGTACCTGGAGATCAAGGTGGTACTTACAACGGTAACCCGTTAATCACTGCGGTTGGCATCGCCGTATTGAACGCATTAACAGCGCCCAACTTCCTCGACGAAGTGAAAGCCAAGTCGGCCTATTTAAGCCAAGCACTCATTAAACTTTCCGACCAATTCGACATGGAAGGCGAACGCGGCGAAGGCTTGCTGCGTGCGCTTAAACTCGGGCGCGACATCGGCCCACGTTTAGTTGAAGTGGCACGCGATCTGGAACCAATCGGTTTACTGATTAATTCTCCACGCCCAAATTTACTCCGTTTTATGCCAGCATTAAATGTCAGCTACGAAGAAATCGACACCATGATTTCTATGTTAAGCAAGGTCATCCAACAGGTGATAGACGAAGCCGCTGCAGCATAAGATCTCATACGCATTTTGCAGAAAAATTGACTATGGCTATCAAACATTACTTACAGGTTTCCGACCTGACTCTCGATGAATACGACTATCTGATGCTGAGAGCTCGTATCATCAAAGAGCGTTTTAAAAAATACGAACCTTATCATCCGCTATTGGACAGAACGCTGGTGATGGTATTTGAAAAGAACTCAACGCGTACTCGTTTAAGCTTCGAAGCAGGTATGCATCAGTTAGGCGGTGCGGCGATTTACCTGAATACGCGCGACAGCCAACTCGGTCGCGGCGAGCCAGTTGAAGATGCGGGTCAGGTCATGTCACGCATGTGTGACATCATCATGATCCGGACATTTGAACAAGAAATGATAGAAAAGTTTGCAGCAAATTCGCGTGTGCCCGTCATCAATGGTTTGACGAATCAGCATCATCCTTGCCAAGTATTTGCCGATGTTTTCACGTTTATCGAACATCGTGGCTCTATCGCTGGCAAAAAAGTGGCGTGGATCGGTGACGCCAATAACATGCTGTACTCTTGGATGCAGGCAGCGAAAGTGTTTGGATTCCATCTCCATATTTCCACACCTAAAGGCTATGACATTGATCCGGCATGTGTGACAGTTGAACCTGAACATTACACGGTATTCGACAATCCGTCCGATGCCTGCGTTGGCGTGGATGCTGTGAATACGGACGTCTGGACTAGCATGGGTTACGAGGCTGAGAATCAAGCCCGCTTAAAAGCCTTTGATGGCTGGATCG
>CAUPNA010000174.1:0-8567 GCA_963512475.1 uncultured Undibacterium sp. | reverse complement strand
TTTCTGGATGAGCAGGGTCCGGATGGTGATTCGGGAAATTGCCATCTACCTCGCAAAATAGTTCTATCACCTCACAGCCCATGGCGCGATACAAATCACCAGCGAATGCACCTGCGACGCCATTGCCGCAATCAACCGCGATCTTGATTTTGCGCGTCAGCTTGACATCGCTGACGATGCGGTCCAGATAGGCAGCCTTGATATCATGCGTGCTGTAAGTTCCTTCACCGACGGCGAAGTTTTTCGCTACGATTCTGTCGTATAGCGCGAGGATTGTATCGCCATAAATTGCTTCTCCAGCCAGCACCATTTTGAATCCATTGTAATCAGGTGGATTGTGACTGCCAGTAACCATAATGCCGGATGTCGCGCCCAGTACATTGGTGCCGAAATACACCATAGGCGTAGCGACCACACCTAGATCAATCACATTAACGCCTGTGGCTTGTAAGCCCTTGGCTAGTGCAGCGGTCAGCGATGGCCCGGACAAACGACCATCGCGACCGATCACTACGGTTTTTTCACCTTTTGCCAAAGCGGCGCTACCGAAGGCCTGACCGATGGAATAAGCAACTTCGACATCTAAAGTTTTGTCGATGATGCCGCGGATGTCGTAGGCTTTAAAAATACTTTTGGAAAGTAGGGACATAATATTCTCTATCTAAAAAATGCGAATTCTTTTTTAAAAGCTTAGACGGAGACGCGCAGAGTACGCAGAGCTTTTGGATAAGAATCGCAGCTCTCCCTGTGCCTCTATGTCTAGGCCTTGTTTTTCATCTGCCAAATAAAATCTTCAATACCGCACTGAGGTTGGTATTCAACCACCAACTGCTGTATCAGACTGCGTACTTTTTCATAATCGAAATTGTTGCATGCCTGGTCTAATTCTTCTAATGCGGCTTGTAAATCTGCCCAAGCTAACTCTGCTTCTTGGGCGCGCATAATCAGTGGATGTGTAGTACGTTCTACATTGTCACCAATCAGTAATTCTTCATACAGTTTTTCGCCAGGACGCAAACCGATTTCACGGATTTCTATCGTGCCTTCGGGATGATCTGCTGACTTCACTTCTAAGCCGCACAGATGGACCATACGACGTGCTAAATCGATGATGCGCACAGGTTCACCCATGTCGAGGACAAAAACGTCACCACCTTGACCCATTGCTCCGGCTTGTAAGACTAATTGCGCTGCTTCCGGTATGGTCATGAAATAACGAGTAATGTCCGCATGGGTCAAGGTAATCGGCCCACCTTGCATAATTTGCTTGCGGAATAAAGGCACGACCGAACCAGAAGAGCCTAGCACATTGCCAAATCTGACCATGCAAAATCGCGTCGTTTTTTGACGGCGCGCATTCGCCTGCAAAATTAACTCGGCTAAGCGCTTTGTCGCACCCATCACGTTGGTAGGGCGCACTGCTTTATCGGTGGAGATCAAGACAAATTGTTTGACGCCAGCATCGATAGCAGCCTGCGCTAATTTAAAGGTACCAAATACGTTGTTGCGTATGCCTTCGATAGGATTGTGTTCGACCAACGGCACATGTTTGTATGCTGCTGCGTGATATACCGTATCGATTTTAAAACCATGAAAAATCCTATCAAGCTTAGCGTTATCGTGGATAGAACCTAAGAAAGGTTTGATGTCGCAGTTCAATTGCAATTTATCGCGCAGCGCTGACAATTCCTGTTCTATTGAATACAGAGAAAATTCCGACATTTCCAAGAGCATTAGACTCTTTGGTCTTTGGCGCAGAATCTGACGACATAATTCAGAGCCGATCGAACCGCCTGCGCCACTGACCAAAACGTTTTTATCGGTGATGCAAGTCGCTAATAAAGCTTCATCCGGTTCGACTTGATCGCGGCCTAACAAATCTTCAATTTCAACATCACGAATATCTTGTACACGCAGTTCGCCGTTGATCAAGCTTTTGATCGAGGGCGTTACTTTGACGCGAACTTTATAGGTTTCTAAATGATCAAGGATCTGTTTTTGTTTCGCTTTGGACACGCTGGGCAAGGCGAGCAAGACTTCACTAATGCCGAAATTTTTGACCAATAGTGGTATTGCTTCAACTGGGTAGACTTTGATGCCAGCAATTGAAGAGCCGTGCATCGCACGATTGTCGTCGATGAAGGCTATGCAATCGAGTTCATGACCAGCGCGCAAAGCGTTGGCGAGTTGCATACCGGCCGTGCCAGCACCGTAGATTGCGATTTTGATCGCGTTTGGATTGCGCCGCAAACCACCCAGGTACGCGCGGGCGATTAGACGGCTGGCTCCGACATAAAGAATTGCGCCAGACCAGTATGTGACGAATACCGCGCGTGAGATTGCATTCAACTGCAACATGAAATTCAAAAAACCTAAGGCTAATACAGATAACGTTACACCAATGACGACCACGCTCACCATCTTGTGATCGATATAGCGTATCACTGCTCGATATAAGCCGATTTTGATAAATATCGGAATCGCAAACAAGGGCACTGCGGCAATCAACCAAGCATAGTGTTTGAGTAATTCAATATTAATGCTGTCATAGCGCAAAAAAACTGCCAGAATAAATGTCAGTGGTAAAAAGACGGCATCCACCACGCCAGCGATAATTTGCTTATGTAGCCTTGGTAGATTGATTAAGGTGTGCATCATGATGGGATGGGCGTTTTAATTTGTGTGTGCATTGGTTAGCATCAATTAGCATTAATGTGTAACGCCATCACGCTTAATTACTTTAAAAAAAGTACGGAACAAAATTTTGATATCGAGTGCGAGCGATTGATGCCGTAAGTAGTAGGCATCCAATTCCACTTTCTGAGGAATCGGTAACTCATCGCGACCATTAATCTGTGCCCAGCCCGTTAAGCCGGGGACGATGGTGTGAACTTGCTTTTCAGTGCGTAGCGCGATCAAATCTGCTTGGTTGTAAAGCGCTGGACGTGGGCCAACAAAGCTCATGTCGCCTTTGATAATGCTCCACAATTGTGGCAACTCATCTAGGCTAGACTTGCGCAAGAAGGAGCCAACGGGTGTGAGATATTGATCCGGGTTGGTCAGTAAATGTGTGGCGACGGCCGGCGTGTCGATCAACATAGAGCGAAATTTTGGCATTTTGAAAATTTGATTGTAGCGACCAACGCGATCTGACCAATAAATGATCGGACCTTTTGAGGTTAGGCGCACCATCAAAGAAACAATGACGAATGGGATCAGCAAAATAACTGCAGCAATGAATGCAAGGACTAAGTCGGCTAAACGTTTCATGAATTCTATCTTTCGCTTTCTATTTTTTATTGTTATTGCTAGATGTTATCGGGGATTAAGTTGGCGGCACTTTCGCGCAAGCCTTGTTGTATGGAATACGGCGGCGTCCACTGCATGCGTTCACGTGCTTTGCTGCTATCGACACGCAAGGACTGACATAAACGATCCGCGATATTTTTTTTGCCGATCAAGTTGGCAGCAAAATTAATGAGGCCAGCAGGGCAGGGCAGTAAGCGCGATGGCACTTCTAATGCCTTTGCTGCTTCTCTCAATAGCTCAGCCGTCGACAAATCGGTGCCATCAGAAATCAAAAAGACTTGGTTGTATGCCAGCGGATTTTGCACGCAATGCAAGATGAAATCGGTCAGATTTTTGACAAACACAAAACTACGTTGATTGCGAATGCTGGCTAGCGGCAGTGGGACTTGCTTTTTTACCCAAATCAATAAACTCAAAAAGTTAGCGGCAACACCTCTACCGTACACCAAAGGTGGACGAATAATTGTGATTGCCATTCCTGAGCGTTGACCAAGTGCTAGCAATGCAGCTTCCGCTTCTTGCTTGGAAATTCCGTAGGGATCGCTAGCTTGCGGCAAATCATTTTCGGTAAATGCTTGACCTGCAGCTGTCATTTCCCCGTTTACCTTGACTGAACTAAGGTAAATAAATTGACTGACACCTGCCGCAGCCGCTTGTTCAGCCAAGCGTAAAGTGCCGTGCAAATTGACTTCACGAAAAGCAGCAAGTGGATCTGCCTCGGTATCATTCATCACATGAACCCGCGCAGCGCAATGGATGACGGTGTGTACATTCATCAGATGCGCCTGCCAATCGGTATTGCGATCTATGGTGCTGACAATGGGTGTCTGTGAATTTGATGTGGCGCTTCTGCTACGCACAGGGCAAACGACTTCGCGATTTTGCAGCAATGCCATTTGTACTAAATGCGATCCGACAAAGCCTGTTGCGCCAGTGATGAGTATTTTATTTTTCATATGGTGCAACTAGGATTGTGAACGTCTTGCGGTTTTACCTGAGTAGACAGAATTCAGACGTAAGTAGCGACGCACTAGAAATTTGGAAAAGCTATGAAAGAACCAAAGCGCATGCCGGGAAAAAACATTCCGGTTCTTATGCGCGGCGGTATGAATCGCCTTCAAATGCGGATAATAATGTACGGCTTGTTGATGATAGCGACGTGCGCGATAGCAGATATCAACATCTTCAAAGTACATGAAATAACTGGGATCAAATCCGCCCAATGACTGATACAGCTCTGGTTTAAACGCCAAAAAAGCACCCGATGCCCATTCCACGGGAATGTGGTTCACCGCCGCGGCTATCCTGTCTTTATCGTAAGTCTCGCTAAACGTATTCTTGATCGGCATTTTGACGATGGATAGCATGCCGGGAAAATGACGGATATTTTTGTCAGGTACGCTCATTGCCTGATCCCGATAGAGGTTCAACGTGGCAATGGCATGGCCGGATTGTTGCATTTCTTCGGTGAGTGAAAACACGGTTTCTGGCTTGACGGTAATGTCTGGATTCATCACCAAAAAAATATCACCCGTTTGGAAGCCTGTTTTCTTTTGTATCAGATCGAACAAATAATTATTGTTCTCGCCAAAACCTAAACCAGCTTGTTCATCCGTATAGAAAATCTGATGTTGCGCGCAGTAGGCTTGTAACTTGGCAGCCGGCTTATTGTCTTTAATCCAGATCGTCAGGCGTACTCGTTCATTCAGCAAACCACCTAGTTTGCTATCGATTAATAAGTCTTCATGACCATGGCTGATGACGGCAACATGGATCATGCAAGTAATCTCGTCTGATTTGTTGTGGCTAAAGTCGCGTGCATCATGATGCGCATTCTTGATCCTGCAAAGATGGTTTAGTTTGTTTGAACAGACGCTGCGCTGCAAAGTGTAAAAGTACCCAATCCACCGTTACACGACAGACCCAAGCAAAAGCAGCACCGATTAAGCCAAATTGTTTGGTCAGTACCACCAGCAAAGCCATGTAAAAGAATAATTCAAAGACATGAAATAGTGCCGTAGTCTTGGTATTGCCCGTCGCGTGTAGCAGGGTATATGGTACTACAGCGATGCCGTTAATGAAGGTGCCAAATATCAGTACGACGGTAATGGGAAAGGCTTTTTGTGCAAATTCTGGTGAAATCCACCAGGAGAAGCCCGGATACGCTGCAATTAGCGTCAGCAAACATAGACCCGCCATGATTTTAGCCATACGCCGCAGATTGCTGGAATAGGACTGATGCAAGTCGGTACGCGAAGCAATAGTTGCAAATACCGGCATTAAGGCACCACAAATTGCAATTGGGATCATTAGCAGGCGCATCAAGCCTTCTTGAGGAATCGCATATTCTGATAGCTTGTCCGCACCAACCAAGGCACTGACAAAGAAACGGTCGCCATACACCATTAAAGGACTGACAATGCCCGTGACAGTGACCCAAAAACCATAGGAAACAAGCTGGCGGATCTGCAGCTTGATGCCACCAAAATCTTTTATCACCAAACTAGCGGCGGCTAATTTATCGCGAATGAATAAGTAATGTTTAAGCTGAAAACATCCATATGCCACGGTAATTAATCTAGCCAATACTAGGTAAATCGTAATCTTCCATAAGCTGGAGCCATGCAGCATGATGGATAGCGCAGGCAAAATAAACATGCAAAAACCCAAAAAAATCTTATTAATGTTGGATTCTTTAAATTGGCCTAAACCTTCGAGCGCACCGCGCATACCGCTGGTGAGCGTGGCGGGAATCACGCCCAATGCGGTTATCTGTAAAGCTATTTTTGTATCGTGTTGCCAGGCTGGCGTGATTTTTAGCCAATCGTGCGCCAGAGGATGGGCGAAGCTCATGATCAATAAAAATCCCAGTACACCGGTCATGGCGGTGAGAAGTAGTCCAGCCTTTAATATAGTATGAATCGCGAATCGGCGTGCTTCAGGCACGGCATCTTGCATCGCAGTCTGCAAGCGACTCACTTCATAAGTTAGGGCACGCCCAGCACCAAAATCAAAAAAATTGAAATAACCTATCAAAGCCCAAATCAATGTCAGTACACCAAAACCTTCTGCACCTAATTGCTGCAAGGTATAGGGGATGCAGGCGGCAGCTGCCAATAATGGCGAGCCGCTGCCAATCAGATTCCAGATGGTGTTTTTCTTGAGTGACATATTAGTTGCTTGAACCCGGCGATTTTATTGATGTCGCCATACCTTGCAAGCAGTTTTGCAATTCCAAGTCCCAGTCCTGAATTTCGATTCGAAACTGCCGAACAAATTTACTCTTGTTGAGGCAAGAGTTCTTCGGTCTTTCCGCAGGCGTTGGATAAGCTGAGCTCGGAATGCCTTGTATCTTCGGCAGTGTCGTGTTTAATAATCCCAGTGGTGCGGCGTGCTCGATGATACGCTGGCTGAACTCGCACCAATTGGTAAATCCGATCGGCGTTAAGTGATAAACCCCTTCGTGCTGTTGCCACCATGTTGCTAGTGTTTCTGCCTGTGCTTTGGCATCTTGCAATTGCAGGATAACTTGTTTGACTGCATTACTTAAAAATAGAGTGGAGCTAGGCGTACCCCATTGATCGTTGACGATATTGAGTTCAGTTTTTTCTTTCGCTAAGCGCAAAATTGTTAACAGAAAATTCTTGCCGAAATCGGAATACACCCAACTGGTGCGAAAAATCAAATGCTTGCATCCGCTATTCACAATCGCTTGTTCGCCAGCCAGTTTGCTAGCACCATAGACATTCAGTGGCCCGCAAACATCTTCTTCTGTGTAAAGTGCACGTTCTCCGTCGGCATCTGACTTGCTGCCATCAAACACATAGTCGGTCGAAAAATGGATCAAACCTATTCCCATTTTTTTTGCTTCCTGAGCCAGAATTGCCGGTGCTTCCGCGTTGACGCGATAGGCGAGTTCGTTTTCTTTCTCCGCCAGATCGACCGCAGTGTATGCAGCAGGGTTGACAATTAAATCGGGTTGGCATTGTTGAATATAGGGCGCGATGGACGTAATATCGGATAGATCTAATTCGGCACGCTGTGGCGTAATCACTTCGCCCCTATCTCGCAGCGCTTTAGCGAGGCTACGACCAAGTTGACCGCTGGTACCTGTCAACAAAATTCTCATGCGAAAACCTCTGCGTCGGCCAATAATTTTCCTAGCTGATCTTTGCCGGACAATGATGGCACACCATTGAGTATCCCTTCAAGCGGCCAGTTGATTGCCAATGCAGGATCATTCCACAGCAAACAGCGCTCATGTTCTGGTGCCCAGTAATCGGTCGTTTTATAGAGAAATTCGGCATAGTCGCTAGTGACTATGAAGCCGTGCGCGAAACCTGGAGGTATCCACATTTGACGCGAATTACTTGCAGATAAAACAGCTGAAGTCCATTTGCCAAAATTCGGTGAGCTACGACGTACATCGACTGCCACATCGAATACTTCGCCAGCAATCACGCGCACCAATTTTCCTTGCGCTTGTTGAATTTGATAGTGCAAACCACGCAATACACCTTGGGCTGAGCGTGAATGATTGTCCTGGACAAATTCTGCACTGACGCCAGTACACGCGGCGAAAGTTTTTGCATTAAAGCTCTCGTAAAAAAAGCCGCGTTCGTCGCCAAATACTTTGGGTTCTAAAATCAAGACTTCAGGTAAATCAGTTTGAATAATATTCATGGTGAGCGTTTAAAAACTTTTGTGATTTAGCAGGCGCAGTAAGTATTGGCCATATTCATTTTTCTTCAAGGGCTGTGCTAGGTCTTCCAATTGCGTTGGGCTGATGTAGCCCTTGCGGAAGGCAATTTCTTCAGGACAGGCGACTTTCAAACCTTGGCGTTTTTCGATCGTTGCGATAAATTGACCCGCTTCCAATAGCGAGTCGTGCGTGCCCGTATCTAGCCACGCCATGCCGCGACCCATTAGCTCGACTTTTAGTTGTCCCTGCTGCAGATAGACATTGTTGACGTCGGTGATCTCTAACTCCCCGCGTGCCGACGGTTTGATGTTGGCAGCGATATCGCAAATCTGTTGGTCGTAAAAATACAGTCCAGTCACAGCGTAATTCGATTTTGGTTTGAGCGGTTTCTCTTCTATGCTCAGTGCTTTACGCTGATCATCAAAATCAACCACGCCATATCGTTCAGGATCATGCACGTGATAGGCAAACACGGTAGCGCCATCTTGATTACTATCTGCGTTACGCAACATCGGTTCGAACTCGTGTCCGTAATAAATGTTGTCACCTAGAATGA
>CAUPNA010000173.1:0-8641 GCA_963512475.1 uncultured Undibacterium sp. | reverse complement strand
AGGATAGCCCTTGGTACCCTAGTGCCAAATTATTCAGACAGCATGCGACAGCCGATTGGGAGCCTGTGCTCACTAGTATCGCACTCGAGTTGAATCAACGGTATGGAACAGAAAAACCAAGCAATTTGCAAGAGTCCAACCGCGCTATCAGTTTAAATGATCGGGGCAATGAATACGTAGAGCAGGGCTTGTATAAGCACGCGATCGGACTTTTCCGCCAAGCGTTAGCAATCAATCCGAGTAATTCGAGGGCTCACAATAATTTAGGTGTGGCTTTGCAAAAAATTGGCGAAACGAATGAAGCGCTCACGCATTTTGATCGAGCCATTTCATTGGAGCCTAGTTATGTCAGTCCAAACCTGAATAAAGCGATGCTGCTGTTGAGTCTCGGTGATTTTGCGGAAGGTTGGCGACTATACGAGTGGCGTTGGAAGAATGCGCAATGGGAAAACTCAGTACGTCATTTTAAGCAAGACTTATGGCTCGGTGATCAAGCAATACAAGGTAAAAAGCTATTTGTTTACGCGGAACAAGGGATCGGTGATTGCATACAATTTTCGCGTTTGACTAATGTGCTTGTGGCATCCGGTGTTGAAGTGATCGCAGAAGTTCCGGAAGCAATTTTCTCTTTGATGCAAAGCATCAATGCCAAAGTCTCTTGGCAAACTCAAGGGCAAACTCAGCGACAGATTCAAGAAGGAAAATTACCTGAATTCGATTATCATTGCCCGCTGCTTAGCTTGCCGCTGGCATTGCGTTTAGAGATGACTGTGCTTCCTCAGCAGATACCCTATGTGAGTGTAGACCTTTCCAAACAAGCGCTCTGGCATCAAAAGCTGGTGCCAACTCGTCGTCCAAAAATTGGAGTGGTTTGGAGCGGATCACGGCTGCACTTGAACGATAAAAATAGAAGCATTCCCTTCGAAATCTACGTCAAATTGATGCAAGTTGATTTGGATTTTTACGTGTTACAAAAAGAAACGTCAAAAAGAGAAGCAACTACATTCAAACTGATGCAGTCATTCGGAAAAAAAATTCACTGTTTGCAAGCTGAGTTTTCTGATTTTTCCGATACTGCAGCACTTATAAATGAACTAGATCTGGTTATTTCTGTTGACACTTCAGTCGCGCACCTGGCGGGCGCATTGGGAAAGCCGGTGTGGATATTGTTGCCCAAAAATTCCGATTTCAGATGGTTAATTGAGCGGGAAGACAGCCCGTGGTATCCAACTGCGAGATTGTTTCGCCAAACAAACGAGGGCGACTGGGGTGAGGTAGTGAGACGTGTGCTTGGTGCTTTGCAAGAGAGGTTTTTTTGAGCGCGATTTATTAGTTGGCGAAACACACACAGGAAATTTGGCAGGCAATCTTTCTAACTACATGGACTTTGAATTTATTGGTGGAGATACGGTTATTCATGTAAATACTGAAGGAGGTTTTACTTCTGGGTATACAGCTCAGCATGAAAATCAAACTATTATTATGCAAGCTGTGAATTGACGAATGGATTAGCATCAGACCAAGCAATTATTCAAGATCTATTAAGCAAAGGTAAGTTAGTTGTTGATTAGTGTTTAAAGTTTTGGATGAATGAAAAATAGCGGCAAAATTCGCCGCTATTTTTCATGGTTAATAGAAATCTAAAATGTGATGCTTGAAATAAAGGAACTATTAATTAGTCTGCCAAAGGAAATGCACGACCAATTTCGGGACCAGTAGCACCATCTAAACCCAGTCGCTTGACCATCTCTAGCTCTGCCGCACTTGTTACACCTTCTGCGAAAACAGATAAGGCTAGTCTATGAACAATCACGCAGATACCTTTAATGAACGCTTGATTGGCTTCGTTGAGCTCAATATTTCTGACAAAGCCGCCATCGAGTTTGACATAGTTTAATTTCAAATCATGGATCAAATTAATCTTGTCGAATTGTCGTCCAAAGTGTTCTAAACCTAGTTTGCAGCCGGTTCCTGAAACATCTTTATGAAAGGCGCGGAATCCATCAATATTGGCGAAGGCACCGTTTTCTGGTATCTCCAGCCATAGTCTTTTACTCGCTTCTGGTTTGGCCTGAAGTAAGCTCTTTATCTGCATACGGAACGACGCACTTTGGGTTGATTGTGCTGAAATATTGACCGCAATTTCATCTTTTGAAGACGCTTTCTGCAATTCGTCGAGTGCAAGCTTGATCGCAATTAGATCGAGTTTTTCGGTAAGTCCTAAACGCTCCGCGATAGGCAAAAAACGTCCTGCGGGAAACCACTCACCACCAAACATTAAACGTAGCGCTGACTCTCTATGCAGCAATATGCCGTCCGATGAAACGACGGGGAAGTAGGCAAGCTTTACCCAATTTTGCTCTATCGCTCGTAGAATTAATTTAGACCATTCTTCGGCGCTACGAGGGGCTTGTTCGATGTTTAAAGGCGCTGATTTACAAATATTGCTGATGCCATTCGCTTCTGCGCTCGCGAGTGCCGCATCGATTTGCGCCAATAGACTTCCTGTACTGATTCCGAAATCATAAGCACCGTAGCCAATATAGACGGCACAGTTTTCAGGAACGACGGCAAAGATATTGGCGATGTCTGTTAACAGTTTTCGTGCAATGGCTTCAGCCTCTTTTTCTCTAAAAAGTAGCGCGAAGTCGGTACCATTTAAACGAGCAGCAAAACCATCGGGTAATTGTTCTTGATAGTCGCGTAAGAGCTTACCTAGTTCTTTGAGCAAAGCCTCAGTTTTATTTCTGCCCAAAGTCTTATTTGCGAGTGCCAAGCCTTGCCCAGAAAGTTTGATCATCATGAGGCTGCCTGCCGGTGCGTTTTCCTCTTCTACGGCAACCTGGAGCTGCGCGATAAAATGGGAACGATTTGCAAGCCCGGTCGCCGCATCAGAGTTGGCCTGTTGACGTAAGGCTTCAAGCCGTTCTGCTTCTGCTGCAAACATGGATTGCAGCAAACCTACGGTTGAATTCATTGCAGTCGATAGCTGTTTAAGTTCCGGGACAGTCGATTCTGGCGTAATGATGAAGCGGCGTTCGGTAATACCTTGCGCCTGGGCGATCACCGCATTCAAGGGTTTCTTTAAACGACGTAAAACTAATGCTCCCAGATAGCAAGCAATAAAGCCTGATAATGCCAGTGCAGCAAACATTTCTTGTGCAGATTTCCACAGGGTTTGGTAGGCACCGCTACTTTGACTCACTAATGCAATGGTTCCTAATTGTGTCCAACCATTGCTGATTTGTGCTTGGCCAGGCGTTGATTGAATTGGGAACAGCTCCATAAACCAAGTAGGAACGCCAGATTCCTCTGCTGACGCTTTTTTTTCTACCAAAACTTTTCCGGTCGGATCTACCATCTTAATCGAAGCGTAGTGACCATTATCGAATAATGAACTGATAATGAGCTCAAGTTCAACGGGGTCGATATTTTTTTGGCTTAAGGACAGCGCTAATACGGTAGCGTTATCGGTATTTTTCATCTTTAATTGTTCGTTCAAATACGCGCGTGAACTCATCGTCGAGGCAAACAAGCTACCGACGAGCGCGATTAAAGTACTCAAGATAATGGCGAACCATAGTTGACGATACATCGACATAGTCTTTCCTTTGAAAATTTTTTGATTCTGGTTATAGCAATTACTTCTAATTATTTGGGAGCAGCTAGGGCTACATTTTTGCTTGGAAAAAACTACTCAAATCCTTCTTTACGAGCTCGTTCCAATAAGTCTTGCCAACGTGATAGACGACTGGTGCCACCAGGCCCTGGCGCTGCGTTGCTGGCAGAACCAGCAAAAATACCTAAAGCATTAAAACTAAATATTGGGCTAAGGTCACTCCGGCGTGAAGCTGGTCTAATGTCAGTGATTAAATTATCAAGAATTAATGGTTCGCCCTCTGCGGACGGATAAAATGCCAGCACCATATGTGCTTGCGTCACACTGCTATTGGGGCCGCCGATACGAGCTTTGACATACACCAAACGCAACTGTGAGTCAGGAATATTTAAACTTCTTAAACTAAAATACTTGGCGATGACATAGTCTTCACAGTCGCCTTTTCCTTTGGATAAACTCTCCAGCGGCGTTGCCCAATAGTCTGATTGTCCCCACAGCTCTATGTCTTCGGTATAGACCAGTTTTCGATTGAAAAATTGATTTAGCTTTTGTAGCTTAGTGTCCAAAGAAGCATCGTTCAAATTAGATAGGAGGGTATTCCATTCGTTAAATGCTTGTTCATTGCTGCTCAAAGAACGAAAATTTAGTCTCAACTTATCCCAATTTAAGCCATACGAAATAGGCGTTAATACCAATGCTGCGACAAATAGAATTATCGATAAAGCACGGCCTCGACCTAGTCGATGATGGGAAAACGGTATGGACAATTTGAACTCTACCCTGAGGGCAAATAAACTTCGATGGACTATTTTTCAAGATTAACAAAAACTTCGGTACAAATTATTAACTTTTAAATTGTTGGGATCATTCTACAAGAAAAAATACTTCTCTAGAGAAACATCAGTCATCGAGTAAATCCTGTCTTTTTTCTGTACAAAAAAGCCCGCAACAAATTGCGGGCTTTTGTGATGAGTCTTAAAGAATGATTACCATTGTTTGGCTTTTGGGCCAGACACTAGTTCATTCACAATCTGCCACTTCCCATTTACCTCTTCCCAATACAAAGTTTTCTGCAAATTGTCTTGGTAGTTCAATGAACGATAGTCTTGCTGGAAGCTCGTTGTTGCACGCTTTGGATCCTGCATACTGAATTTAATGTCAGATAAATCCAAAGTGATTTTCTCTGCGTTGAGCAGACGCGCTCGTCTTGCTGATTTCCAAGATTCACGAGAGGTATAGTTTTTTGCGTAAAACTCAAAATACGCATCAGGGCTGCGTCCCACCCACGCTTCGCGCCACCCTTTTAGTGCACTTAATATTGACATCCGAGCGATGTTAGTGCTGTCAGCAACGGTAGCTGCAACTTGAGCTTGTTTGTTCTGTGCATCGTCGGTTTGAGTTTGCACTATTGGTTTGCTCGCCTCAGTGAAATTGATGCCTTCAAGAGCTCGCTTGTCTAAGGCAGCTTTATTGATGACATAAATCTCTGGTGACTCAATAGGGCAATTTGCCGATGCTTCATCTGCTTTAACGTCCAACATTTTCAATGTGCCGGCGCCGTCATCACGCCGTGTCAAACCAAGTGCTGCATGTAATTTGCCCATACCTGCATGGGTACGCGCGTAAGAGAGAAACAGGTCAATCTCAGCATTTGTAAACGAACGTTTTGCCTGGAATAGCTCATTCTCAGTATCCAATAAATCAAGCAATGACCGTTGGCCTATGTCAAACTGCTGACGGTAAGCATCACGTGCTTTTTCAATGGAAAGTTGATGTTGATCGAGAAAGTTAAGTTGCTCAGTTAATTTGCGTGTGTCGTTATAGGCAATCGCCAATACTTGGCGTATGTCACGGCAAGATTTGTCGCGTAAATCTTTTGCGACATTCACTTGATTGGCCGCCTCTTGTACTCGTGCTTTGTCGCTTCCGCCATTGAACAAGTTCCACGTCATGACAATTTCTGCGGAATTATTGTTGGTGCGACCAGTTAGGTAATTAATATTGTTAGCACGCTCACTACGCGCTTTAAAATCAACGCGCGGTTGGTAGGCTGAACGACGTGAGTCTAATCCACTATTCACAGACGAAATATTTTCTATACTCGCCAGTAAAGCAGGGTGGGTCGTGAAGGCGGTATGCAAAGCCGAAGTAATGGAGTTTGGCATACCATTGGAAAAGATATTCAGACTTTCAAGATCCTTACTTGGCATTACGCCAACCAACCTTTGGAATCGAGCACTGACGTCGTGAAGATTTGAGATTTCAGTTACCAAGTTTGATTCAGCCAAGGCCAAACGTCCTGAGATCTGTTCCAAATCAACGCGGCGACTTACGCCCGCTTTTGTTTTTGCTTGAATCTGTTCAAATACGGCACGGTGGCGGACATAATTGTCTTCAGATAGCGCGACCAACTTACGAAAGCGAACGACATCTGAATAAGCACGCACGACTTCGAGCGCAACAGCCTCAGACGTATCTTGCAATTCAAAGAACCTTACTCGTTTTAGGTGATCAAGTTGCTTTACTTGGTTGCTAGTCAGGAAACCATCAAACAACATTTGATTTAAGCTAAGCGCGGCAGAATTACGTGACAAGTCTGATTTGTTAAGACGTGTTTCGTGATTATCCTTTCCTGCATCAAGGCTTAAATTAATACTTGGCAAATACCCACCAAAGGCTGCATCGCGGCTAGAGCTCGTTGATTGAAAACTATGCCATTTTGCTTGCACTTCTGGATTGCTCAAGATCGCTTGTTGGGCGGATTCCTTTAATGTCTGCGTTTGTGCTTGAGCCCATAGTGTTGTCGAAATTAAGCCAATGGAAAGACTCAGTTTTCTTAGGTTTAGTTGCATTTTTTTCTCGAAAGATCAAAGTAAGTGCGGCGAAAGATATCAGAAGCTTATCGGCTCGTATATTGAAAAGTGTAGTTTTTGTTGGCTATTTTTCAAAAATTAACAGATTTAGAAATTACAAGTAAATTAGCAAATATTATTTACGCCGTAATTATTTACATGTTAATTCTTGAAATGCTGTACGTGCCGCATTTATTGTCGTTTCTATCACTGCATCGTCGTGTGCGGCGGAGACAAATCCTGCTTCGAATGCGGATGGGGCAAGATATATGCCATGGTCTAACATTTTGTGGAAGAAAAGCTTGAACTGGTTTGCATCCGACTTCATTACTTGCTCGAAAGTCGTTGGGATTTCTTTGCAAAAGTAGAGACCAAACATACCGCCTATCGCATCAGCGCAGAAATCGATGCCATATTCTTTCGCAGCGGCATTTAATCCATCAACCAATTTTTGAGTTTGACACGCTAAATGCGAGTGAAAATTGGGAGCCTGAATTAACTTCAAGGTAGTTAAGCCAGCGGCAACAGCAACTGGGTTACCTGACAAGGTTCCCGCTTGATAGACGCCGCCCAAGGGAGCTAGGTGCGCCATGATATCGGCACGCCCGCCAAAAGCAGCAACTGGCAAACCGCCGCCTATCACTTTGCCTAACGCTGTTAAGTCCGGTTTAATGTTGTACAAGGACTGAGCACCACCTAACGCAACCCGAAAACCACACATGACTTCATCGAAAATCAAAACGCTGCCGTGTTGTGTGCAAAGGCGGCGCATGGTTTGTAAAAATGCTTCTGAGGCTTTGATTAAATTCATATTGCCGGCTACGGGCTCTACGATGACACAAGCAATTTTGTCACCAAATTCTTGGAACGCCGACTCTAGTTGTTCGCAATTATTGTAATCCAGCACCAAAGTATGTTTGGTGAAATCCTCTGGGACACCTGCCGAAGTGGGATTGCCGAAAGTTAAAAGACCACTGCCAGCTTTGACTAAAAGTGAATCAGCATGACCGTGATAACAGCCCTCAAATTTGATGATTTTGTCACGTTTAGTTGCGCCTCGAGCGAGGCGCAGAGCGCTCATCGTCGCTTCTGTGCCACTTGAAACCAGGCGTACTTGTTCGATTGAGGGAACTAATTTACAAATTTCCTCGGCCATCAAAATTTCTGCTTCTGTCGGAGCCCCGAAACTGAGTCCTTGAATGGCAGCTTGTTGTACAGCTTGAATCACTTCAGGATGCGCGTGGCCGAGGATCGCAGGCCCCCAAGATCCGATATAGTCAATGTACTTTGTGTCGTCAGCATCCCAAAAGTAGGCTCCAAGCGCTTTTTTGATAAAGCGAGGTGTGCCGCCCACTGAGCGGAAGGCGCGCACGGGTGAATTTACGCCGCCTGGCGTGGTAATTTGTGCTCTTTGGAACAAAGTTTCGTTTAATGACATATAAGTTGTTTTATAAATACTATTAAATTAGAGGGTTTTTACTACAAGGTTCGACTGACGCAATTGTAAGGTGATGATTTACGATTGAAATAAAGTATTGTTAGTTAAATGAAAATTATTTTAAGGCTGAAATGCAATCGCGGGATTTATGTTGAATTTTGTGGAATAAAAAACGAAGATTGTTTATCCTTTCGCGTTTTATCTCCCAACGACTGTGTTGTGCGTTAATATATTCGTGACTTTGTGCGCGTGATATTACCTCAAGCTATGGTTAAAGTCGTTATCTAAAAGGAATTTATTGCGTGGAATACAAGACATTAATGTGTTTAATTTGCGGCTGGATCTATGATGAAGCGCAAGGTTTGCCTCAAGATGGAATCGCAGCGGGAACCAAATGGGAAGATGTGCCACTCAATTGGACTTGTCCCGAATGTGGTGCGCGTAAAGATGATTTTGATATGGTACCGATGTAGTCACGCTACTAAGGATGCTTAACATCGATGTTGTATGCAAAGATAGTTTATTTGCCGCAACTTGACCAAAGTTGGGCATTTTTTTTCATTACGCCGTAGGAATTGTTGTTTCATGGCGAAGAAAGCCCGAAAAAGTTGCTTCAAGCTAGTTAAATTTTGTTAAAGTGCGATGTAGTAATAACTCTTTCCACTCCGAGAACGTTCCATGTCAAGCTCAACAGGCAATGAAAATTTAAGAATTATGGTGATTGATGACAGT
>CAUPNA010000172.1:0-8742 GCA_963512475.1 uncultured Undibacterium sp. | reverse complement strand
GAAAATGTTTTGCCAGCTTTTCTACCATGTATACAGAGCGGTGTTGCCCGCCTGTACAGCCGATACCTATCGTCAGATAGCTTCGATTGTCTTGCTTAAATGAGGGTAACCATTTTTCTATAAAGTTGTGAATGTCGGTGTAGAGATCTTGCGCCATCGTCTGCGCTTCGAGAAAATCAATCACGGGTTGATCACGGCCAGTCAGAGGACGTAAGCTATGGTCATAATGCGGATTTGGCAAAATTCGCACATCAAACACAAAATCGATATCAAGTGGAACGCCAACTTTAAATGCAAAGGATTCAAACATGAGTATCAGTGGCGCTTGCTCAACACCAATTTCATCTTTAATCCAGCTACGTAAAGTATTGGCGCTCAAATAGGACGTATCGATCACGTGACCGAGAAACTGCAAAGGCTCCAGCAATTCGCGTTCTTTGGAAATACATTCGGTCAGACTGAGCGGCTCGCTGCTGAATTGCTGTTGTTGTAAATGATGGGATAAAGGGTGGCTGCGTCGCGTTTCCGAGAAGCGCGCAATCAAAGTTTCTGAACTCGCCGTGAGAAACAATACTTTTAATTCATGCCCGTCATCACGTAATTTTTGTATGTTGGCGGGGATCGATTGCAATTGTTGAATGCTACGCGAATCAATCGCAATGGCGGCGTTTTTGACACCTTCGGCTTGCAGCGTGCTAACTAATTCCATGAGCAGGCTGGGTGGCAGATTGTCCACGCAGTAAAATCCGGCATCTTCGATGACATTTAATGCCACGGATTTGCCCGAACCAGATATGCCCGAAATCAATAAGATGCGCATGCCTACCCCAGGGTTTCATCCATGGCACGGCGTTGGCGTTCCATAAATTCTTCCAGAGTATTGATGCCACGCAATTGCAATATGGTGTTGCGAACCGCTGCTTCCAGTAGTACCGCGATGTTTCGGCCAGCGGCCACAGGAATAACCACCTTCTTGACCTGCAAGCCTAAGACATCTTCGGACTGTGAATCAATAGGCAGACGTTCATAGTTCTCTTCCAGCGTGCTACGACGAACCAGGTGGACAATCAATTTCAGGCGCATCTTGCGGCGCACTGAGGTTTCACCGAAAATCGCTTTGATATCGAGCAGTCCCAGACCGCGGACTTCTAATAAATTTTGCAGAATAGGAGGACAACGACCTTCTATCATATTCGGTGCAATCCGAGAAAACTCTACAGCATCGTCAGCTACCAAGCCATGACTACGCGAAATTAGCTCCAGGCCTAGTTCACTTTTGCCCAAACCAGATTCGCCCGTAATCAAAACGCCCACGCCTAATACATCCATAAATACGCCATGCATAGTAACTTGTGGCGCTAGTTTTTTAGAGAGATAGACGCGCAGATAATCGATCACCTGTGCTGCAGGCAAAGTCGTGGAAAACAGAGGAATATTATTGTCATCACACACGTTCAAAAACGTCTGTGGTGATTCCAGACCTTGCGCCACAATCAGGGCAGGGGGTTGACCAGCGACTAGCTCTTTAATCAGATTGGCGCGCGAACCAGGCGATAATCGGTGGAAATAATCGAGTTCCTGATGACCGAGAACTTGTATCCGGCCAGGGTGAATTAAGTTTAGATGACCGACCTGATCGGATGAGGCGGTTGCATCTTCGGTAATCTGTTTGTCGCCACCGGAAAAGCCCGCGAACCAGCCTAACTGTAAGGTGTCACGATTATCATCAAAGATTCTTTGTATGGTTAGTTCTGTCGCTAGTGGCATAAGGCTTACTCGGCTTTAACAAACATCAAACAACAAACATCAAACATCACAATTCAAACATCAACTAAGCGGAAAATCACACAGTGCCTGTCAGTTATTAATCACTGTTTCGCGGTGAATTGTTTATCGTTTTCACCGGAAACTCGCATGCTTCAGGAGAATGAATTTAAGAACTCAAATTAGGGCAGCTTAGGTTCCCAAGTAATAATGTGCTTGTAAACTAAGCTAGCATCTTGCTCGGTTTGTAAGGCATCGCGAAATGCTTCATCAGACAACATTTCTGCGATTTCTGACAAAATTTCTAAATGCTGTTGTGTCACATTATCGGGCATCAAGAGAAAGATCAAGACCTTAACAGGCAATCCATCTGGTGATTCGAATGGAATTGGATCTAATAAGCGAACAAATGCCGCGATGGGGTTCTTTAAACCCTTGATTCGACCATGCGGCACCGCGACGCCATGCCCTAAACCGGTTGAGCCTAAGCGCTCACGCGCAAATAAATTATCCGACACAGTTGAACGTGCGATGCTGCAATTGTTTTCAAACAGCAGTCCTGCTTGTTCAAAGGCGCGCTTTTTACTAGACACATCTAAGTCGAGTAAGACATTCTCTAGGGGAAGAATTTTTGCGATATTCGTCATGTTACTTAATCTGAGACTACTGCTCGTTGGCCGTGGGTTTTGGTGACATCAGTTCTTGCTGACAGGGTGAAATCCAAGATTGCTATTTTTGTCAGTAAATTACAATGTTTAGACCGCGATTATAGGCTTCTTTTATTGTCGAAGCGAATTTCTCAGGGAATTTTTCACTCGTGTTTTGTGTGTATTTTAGATAATGTCATAGTACGTTCTAAAGGTTATTTTAAAGTTTAGTGATGCTATGCTGACGTAAAATCGCAGAGAAGTTATCAGCGGAGACGGGGCGACTAAAATAAAAACCTTGAATCTCATCGCAGCCTGCCTCTTTTAAGAACTCCATTTGTTCCAGATTTTCGACACCTTCTGCGGTAACGCTCATGCCTAATGCGCTGGACATCGCAATAATTGCCTTAGTGAGTACGACAGAATCTTGATTTTCGGGTATCTCGCGAATGAAAGATCGGTCTATTTTTAAATTATCGATAGGGAAGCGTTGTAGATAAGATAAGGATGAAAATCCAGTGCCGAAATCATCGAGCGAAATACTAATTCCCAGAGTCTTGATGGCATCAAATACAGAACTTAAATGCTCCGCTTCAACCATTAACAGACCTTCCGTAATTTCTAATTGGAGTGCATGGGCAGGTAAGCCACTTTGCAATAAAACTTCCAAAATAAACTCGGGCAGCTTGGGATCTTGAAATTGACGGGGTGAAATGTTGACGCTGATTTTGAAGTCTATTTTATAGGTCTGACGCCATTGTTGTGCCTGTTCACAGGCCTTGGTGAGTACCCAGCGACCAATCGGGACTATGAGCCCTATTTCTTCCGCAAACGGAATGAATTCATTCGGCGCCACTATCCCAATGTCGGGCATTTGCCAGCGGATTAAGGCTTCCGCGCCCAAAATACTGCCATCAACCAGGCTGACTTTGGGTTGGTAATACAAAAGGAATTCATTATCAATCAAGGCACGCCGCAGATTGCGTTCCAACGTATAGCGATGTTGAGCCCGGATCATCAGATCGGAGGTAAAGAATTGATAGTTATTTCGACCCAGCTCTTTGGCAAGATACATGGCGGAATCAGCGCAACGCAGTAAAGTTGGGCCATCAGTGCCGTCGTGCGGAAAAACGCTGATACCAATTGAGGTTCCTAAATGATATTGATGCTGCTCAATCACAAAAGGTTCGCTCATTTTTATTAATATGCGATCTGCTAATTCTTTTAAATGTTGAGCAGTTGCAAATTCTTCTACCACAATCACGAACTCGTCACCACCCAAGCGTGCCAGCATATCGGTGGCACGTATGCAAGATGAAAGACGTTTTGCAACATCACAAAGCAAGCCGTCGCCAGCCGCATGACCCGCGGTATCATTGACGTTTTTGAAGTGGTCGAGATCTAGGAATATCACGGCGACTTTTTGTTCATCGGCGTGCGAAAGGGCGTACTCCAGTCGCTGATGTAACTGGTGTCGATTTGGCAGGCCAGTTAAAGCATCGTGTGTTGCAATGTATTGCAATTGGCGTTCTGTTTCGCGCACTTCAGTGGTATCGGCGAAGGAGATTAAGACCGCCTCGGTTTTATTACTATTGCGCGAAGAGTTGATCGGTTGTGCGTTGACTAAGAGCCAGACTATGGTGTTATCAATCAGTTCAAGACCCAAGGATAAATTGGTAATAGGATCACCATTACGCAGCACCAGCGACGCTGGATCTTCACCAATTTTAATTTCACTACTGTCTTCGCGGAAAATTCGTTTGAAATAACGATGACGACGACCCATGCTTTCAATGTCGACAATTTTCAAAATCCGACGGGCACTGGGATTACAGGTCAAGATTTTGCCCCCAGGCGCGATAACCATAATGCCCTCGGTCAAATTGTTGACTACGGAACGATAGCGGTCTTCACTGGTCGCCAGACTTTGTTCCATATTTTTTTTGTCGATCGCCAGGGCGATGACATGCATCGCATCCATGATTAAAGTCTGTTCATCATCACTGGGATGGCGATGGGTGCGGTGATAAATGTCAACCGTACCCAATAGCGTGTTGAATGCAGTTTTAATCGGTACTGACCAGCATGACTGAAAACCGTAACGTGTTGGCGTTTGTTTGTTCTGGTACCAGAGTTCACTGGCAGCAATATCTTCCACAATTTTGATATTGCCGGTTTGTATTGCAACACCACATGACCAGCTACCTAAGCCTATTTCTAAGTGATCAATTTCATTTAGAAATTCCGCTTCCATAGAAGGTGCTGCCGCCAGCTTTAATTTTTCTGTATCACTGTCATACAACATAATCGCGCAAATCGAACCATTGTCGAGTAAGCGCTCCATACGATCACAGACGTCTTGCAAAATTTGTGTCAGTGGGTTGTCCAGCGCAATCATCTCGAGAATCTCTTTCTCGTGATGCAATGCCTCGTGATTTAATCCATTGCTAGGTAGGCCAGCGTTGACTGATTGCAACCGGAACTGGAATGTCTTTGGCATCGGTTGGGTTTGCAGATCACGAAGCCGCAGAACATAAGCGGTTTGGCGTTGTATCATGAAACTATGCAAGCGCACTTCGATATCCAATTGTGCGCCGTCGCGGGTTTGCAATTGACAAAGTTCCGCTATCGCATTGGGCAGCGTACTATTTCCAGACTGGAGGTGGGTCTTGAGTTGATTTGCCTGTTTGAAAATAAGGAATGTGTTCCAGCGCATTCCTGAAATTTCATTAAGATTTTTAGCCCGTAGTAACTTAATCCCTAATGAGTTTGCGTGAACGATCGTTCCTTCGACTAAAACGATAACAGCATCTTGTGCATGTTGTTCTAATAGCGATTGCCAATTCTGGAGATACATAGATCTGTGGTCAGTACAAAGTGCCTTGGAGAATACGTAAAAAAGCTTAGAAACTTCACGAAGTTACGACCGTAGCGAATTTATTAAAAAGTCAAGTAAATGTACTCTAAGCAGTATCGAACAGCAAGTATAAACATCTTTTCTAATGAAAGAAAATTTACAAATAATTGTGTCAAATGCGAAACAATAAATCAGACTCAACTTGACTTTTTCTCGGATTAAACAAAAAAACGCGGATTTATTGTCGTGCGTTGCGCAAATTCGATGGCATCTTGCCAGTCGAAAAATTGCTTCGCCATGGGTTGATATCTAAACCGCCACGACGCGTGTAGCGGGCATAAACGGACAGTTTTTGCGGTTTGCAATATTGCATGAGATCACAAAAAATCCGCTCTACGCACTGTTCGTGAAATTCATTGTGATTCCTAAAGCCGATTAAATAACGCAAGAGTGTTTCTTGATCGATCGGTGCGCCGATGTAAGTTATTTGCACGCTGGCCCAATCCGGTTGGCCAGTCACAAGACAATTGGATTTCAGCAGGTGAGAAACGAAGGTTTCCTCAACCGCAGATTGACCGTGATCAGCACGCAAAATTTCTGGCATCGGCGAATACTGATCGACTTCGATATCGAGTCGATCTAGCAATAAGCCATCAAATTCTTGAAACGCTGCTTTGCCGAATTGGTCTTGCGGTGTAATGCTTACTTGTACAGGTGCGCCGAAACCATTGGATAAGTCAGTTTGCAATAAACTCAATAAAGCGTCAGTGCCAGCTAATTTCGTTTGATTAAACGAGTTCAAATAGAGCTTGAACGATTTTGATTCAATGATATTTGGCGAGTCGGCTGGCGCGAATACCGTAACAATAGCAACCTGTGGTTTGCCACGTAGATTAAGCCATGAGACCTCATAAGCATTCCAAAAATCCATCCCAAAAAATGGCAAATTGACTGCCTTACCATCGACGATTTTGAGGCCAATTTCAGCCCGTTTTTCAGCGCGGGGAATCGGGAAAATCAAGCTCGGGTCATATTGCGTTTGATACGCAGAAGTTTTGCCGAGTTGCGATTGTTCAGGTGAATTGCTGGAAGTGCTCATGGTGTCTTTTGTTTCAATTTAAAATGTAAGCTGAACGATGAACATGAAGCCATCAAGTTAACGTATTTATGTAGGTCGGGTGAGGCCCGCGCTACTCAGATGCTAGAAGATCTGGCAGCGCGGGTTTCACCCGCCCTACATTTTCGAACTTAATAGGTGATATGTCTTATCCAGCTTCCTAAGTTTTATCCTAGGAAAAGTTTATAAACCGGATTGTCGCTCTCATCCCAATAGCGATATCCTAGGCCATTCAAAAATTCTTTGAACGCCTTCATTTCTTTTTTCGGTACTTGTAGGCCAACTAAAGTACGGCCATAGTCCGCACCGTGATTGCGATAGTGGAACAGACTGATATTCCAGTTTGGCGCCATGCTGTTTAAGAAGCGCATTAAGGCACCTGGACGCTCTGGAAATTCAAAGCGATACAGCAATTCGTTTTCCGCCAACTCACTCTTGCCGCCGACAAGATGTCGAATGTGGAGTTTCGCCAATTCATCATCGGTTAAATCCAAAGTCGGGAAGCCATGTTTGACAAAATTTTTGGCAATTTTGCTGGACTCTTCGCGATTGGTGACTTGCACGCCGACGAAAATATGCGCCTCTTTTTTATCGCTGATACGATAATTAAATTCCGTCACATTGCGCGGTCCAACGAGTTCGCAAAAGCGTTTGAAACTACCCTGAATTTCTGGGATAGTGACCGCAAAAACTGCCTCGCGTGATTCACCAACCTCGGCACGCTCTGCGACAAAACGCAGACGATCGAAATTCATATTCGCACCACAGGCAATCGTCACCATGGTTTCATTTTTCAGCGGTTTTTTGTTCGCTTTGGCGCGTTCAATGTATGCCTTGCATCCTGCAACGGCGAGCGCACCAGCCGGTTCTAAAATACTGCGCGTATCTTGAAATACATCTTTAATCGCAGCACACACTTCGTCGGTATCGACCAGAATGACCTCGTCGACATACTGTTTCGCCAAACGGAAAGTTTCTTCACCGACCAGTTTGACAGCAGTGCCGTCAGAAAATAAACCGACGTCGGTCAAAGTCACGCGTTTGCCTGCTTTCAGACTGCGATACATGCCATCTGAATCGACGGTTTGCACGCCGATAATTTTGATATCTGGACGTACGGCTTTAACATAAGCTGACACACCAGCGATCAAGCCACCGCCGCCAATCGCCACAAAAATTGCGTGGATAGGACCCGCGTGTTGGCGCAAAATTTCCATGCCGACCGTGCCTTGGCCAGCGATGACGTCCGGATCATCGAAGGGATGAACGAAAGTGAGTTTGCGTTTTTTTTCTAAAGTTAAAGCATGGTCATACGCATCTGTGTATGACTCACCATGCAAGACGATTTCTACCGCATCGCCGCCATGAGCACGCACTGCGTCAATTTTGACAGGTGGCGTGGTGGTTGGCATGACAATCACCGCTTTGCATCCCACGCGTTTGGCACTCAAAGCCACGCCTTGTGCGTGATTACCGGCAGAGGCGCAAATCACACCGTGTTTTAATTGCACTGGCGTCAGATGGGCAATCTTATTGTAAGCACCGCGTAATTTGAAACTAAACACACTTTGCATGTCTTCACGCTTAAAGTGAATCCGGTTGTCCATGCGTTTGGATAGCGTAGGCGCAAGTTCTAAAGGTGTCTCTATTGCTACGTCATAGACGCGGGCGGTAAGGATTTTCTTGAGGTAATCGGTAGTCATGAAAGAATTCTTTTTTTAAATGAACGTCAAATGTCAAATTCGGACATCATGCAACATCCTCTTTTAGTGGATGCAGCGATTCTGCGTTGATCAGTACAGAATCGACCATGTTGCCGGCGCGATGGCGCCAGCTTTCAATCGTATTTCAGATTACAGACAAGGGTAGTGCCCGGTAATCGCGATGAAATAAGTGCAAATTATTTAAGTCCTGTTCGAACCATTATAATGTATCCCTCACCATCCTTAACGAAAAAGCCATGATAGAAGCGGCTATTGCCTGGTTATTTAGTGTTTTTGCCATTTCGAAAATCGGCTTGACGGCGGTTTTTGTCATTAGCTTTGTGTCGGCAACTTTATTACCGATGGGTTCGGAGCCGGCGGTGTTTGCCATGATCAGAGCGAATCCAGAGCTGTTTTGGCTGACCATCTTAGTTGCCACTGCGGGAAATACCTTGGGCGGCATGTTGAATTATTTTATCGGCTATGAAGCGAAACAGACCTTTGAGAAAGAACGTAATAGTCGCTGGTTTGGCTGGTTGGAACGCTACGGTGCAAAGACGATGTTGTTGGCGTGGCTGCCCATCATTGGCGATCCCATTTGCGCCTTGGGCGGCTGGTTAAAGCTGCCCGCTTTGCCATGTATGTTGTATATGG
>CAUPNA010000171.1:0-8854 GCA_963512475.1 uncultured Undibacterium sp. | reverse complement strand
TAAGACCTTGCCATGCACAGGACTAGGAATTTCGATGGTGGCTTTGTCAGTCATGACGTCCGCCATGACCTGATCTTCGGTGATCATGTCGCCGACTTTGACATTCCAAGCGACCAACTCAACTTCTGCAATACCTTCGCCGATATCCGGCATTTTAATGACATGAATACCCATCTTATTTCTCCATCGCACGTTTGAATGCCGCAGCAACGCGGGCTGGACCAGGGAAGTAATCCCATTCTTGCGCATGCGGGTAGGGCGTATCCCAACCTGTCACGCGCTCGATTGGGGCTTCGAGATGGTAGAAACAATGCTCTTGTACCAGCGCAGTCAATTCAGCGCCAAAGCCGCTGGTGCGGGTCGCTTCATGCACGACCACGCAACGGCCGGTCTTTTTCACCGAGGCTAAAATGGTCGGTAAATCCAAAGGCCAAATACTACGCAGATCAATGATCTCGGCATCGACGCCACTTTCCGCCGCAGCGGCTTCCGATACCCAGACCATAGTGCCGTAAGTGAGCACCGTCAGGTCTTTGCCTTGGCGGAACACAGATGCGGATTCCAATGGAACCGTGTAATAACCTTCAGGCACATCACCCATAGGATGTTTGGACCACGGCACCACGGGTTGATCATGATGACCATTGAATGGGCCGTTATAAATACGTTTTGGTTCCAAGAAAATGACGGGATCATTATTCTCAATCGAAGCGATCAATAATCCTTTCGCATCGTAAGGATTTGACGGCATCACGGTACGCAAGCCGCATACGTGGGTGAATACTGCTTCTGGACTTTGGCTGTGCGTTTGACCACCATAAATACCACCACCACAAGGGGTACGTATCGTCATCGGAGCGGTGAAATCACCCGCAGAACGGAAACGCAAACGCGCCGCTTCCGATACGATTTGATCGTAAGCGGGATAAATATAATCGGCAAATTGAATTTCGATCACAGGACGCAAACCGTATGCGCCCATACCGACCGCCACACCGACGATACCGCTTTCTGAAATCGGCGCATCAAACACACGCGATTTACCGTACTTTTTTTGCAGACCTTCGGTGCAACGAAACACACCACCGAAATAGCCAACGTCCTGACCGAACACCACCACATTATTATCACGCTCCAGCATCACATCCATCGCTGAACGCAGCGCCTGGATCATGGTCATGGGTGTGGATTTCCCTCTTATTTCATCGTTCATATCTTCACTCATTGCATGTTTCCTTTAGAGACCCAGTTGTTGGCGTTGCTGACGCAAATGCTCAGGCATATGCTCATAGATGTCCTCAAACATTTCTGCCGGACTAAATACATGGTTGTCTGCCAGAGAGCCAAATTTCTCGGCCTCTTTCTGTGCAGCGATCACCATCGCCTCTAATTCTTTTTGGGTATCCTCATGTTCTTGCTCTGACCATGCACCTTGATTGATCAAGTATTGTTTCAAACGAGCGATAGGATCGCCAAGCGGGAAGTGACTTGCATCATCCAAAGGACGATATTTGGATGGATCATCCGACGTTGAGTGTGGACCAGCACGATAGGTGACCCATTCAATCAGGGTAGGGCCAAGATTGCTGCGCGCACGTTCTGCTGCCCATTTGGATGCCGCATAGACAGCGAGGAAATCATTGCCATCGACGCGTAAAGAGGCAATGCCACAACCGACGCCACGTGCGGCAAAAGTCGTATTCTCACCACCAGCAATAGCTTGGAAAGTCGAAATCGCCCATTGATTATTCACTACATTCAAAATCACTGGCGCGTGATACACATGCGCGAAAGTCAACGCGGTATCGAAGTCAGCTTCTGCCGTCGCGCCATCACCTATCCATGCCGACGCGATCTTGGTATCGTTCTTAATCGCTGACGCCATCGCCCAGCCGACCGCTTGTATGTACTGTGTTGCTAGATTGCCAGAAATAGAGAAGAAGCCTGCTTCTTTGATCGAATACATGACGGGTAGCTGACGACCTTTGAGTGGGTCACCTTCGTTCGACATCAATTGGCAAATCAAACCATGTAAAGGCACATCACGTGCCATCAAAATACTTTGCTGGCGATAAGTCGGGAAACACATGTCATCGCGGTTTAGTGCCATCGCTTGCGCTGCACCAATCGCTTCTTCGCCCAAGCTTTGCATGTAGAAAGACATTTTCTTCTGACGCTGTGCGATCAGCATGCGCGAATCAAAAATCCGCGTTTTCATCATCGCCCGCATCCCCGCGCGCAAGGTTTCTATGCTGATGTCCGGCACCCAAGGGCCGACCGCATTGCCTTGTTCGTCGAGCACGCGTATCAACGAATACGCCATATCACGCGTATCGACTGGTGTGACATCGACCGGTGGTCGACGTACTTCACCTGCTGGTGATAGTCGCAAATAAGAAAAATCGGTAGTTTGGCCGGGGCGGCCGGTGGGTTCCGGTACGTGTAGACGTAACGGTTCTGTTTGTGGCATGTAAGTCTCCTTGCTCAATTGTGTTGAGCAATGTTGATCATATTCACACCGTCTCTTGTCGTAGGAGGCGGTTTGTCTCTTTTTTGATGAGCGCATTTCTTTTGGAATGGCGCAGATCGAAAGCCTTATTGCTTTCTGGCGCAAAGTATCCACAAATCGCTCCGGCTTGGCAAGCGACGATGTGCAAGCTTTGTTGCTTTTCTTGTTGTTCTCACTTACCTAGGGCCTGTTAACATTTAAATCAGGAGGTGCGTTCAAGCCAAAAGGCGGGATGGCAAGGCATAGTTCGCCGCCGAGGCTGGTGCCTCGGCAAGAGCTACAACGCTGTCCATCGCGCGTTTTGGCTTGAACCCTTCGGGAATGGGTAAAACGGGCACATGGCGTTGTTGCAAGTCGCTTACAGTGCTCGCACTGTGGCGCGCCTTGACGCCTAACCCTGCGCCCGTTTTTCCGCATTCGCACTCCCGATTTAAATGTTAACAGGCCCTAGCTATTGAATCGGAAAAAATGGTCAAATTGGTTTAAATAAGACAAGCGCTTTGGATTAGATTATTGCTTATTGGAAAAGTTATGTTATTGTTGAAAAGCGCGTTTTATCTGACTGTCTATTGATTTGATTTGTGAGAGTATTTTTAGGATTTTGAATGACTGTTTCAACAAAAGCCGCCACCGTTTTGATCGTCGAAGACGAAAGTATCGTTGCCCTAGATATGGAGCAACAACTGAGGGGTTTTGGCTATGTCGTGTTAGCGCGTGCGTCGGAAGGGCAGCAAGCCATTAATCTAGTGAGAGAAATACGCCCGGATGTCGTGTTGATGGATATTCAACTGATGGGCGAGATGGATGGCATTACGGCGGCGAAAATTATTGGTGCCGATTTACATACGCCCGTCGTATTTGTAACCTCTTTCGACGCGAAAGAGGTTATTGATCGCGCCAAACTGAGTCAACCTTACGGGTTTATTCTGAAGCCATTTACTTCGCGTGAGCTTCCACTCATCATCGATATGGCGATCTACAAGCACCAGACCGAAACTAAATTGCGTCACAGTATGGAGCAACTACAAACCTTATCGCGCCGTGTTTTGGAGGTGCAAGAGTCGGAGCGGCGACGTATCGCCATCGAATTACATGACGAGCTAGGTCAATCATTGACGGCGATCAAGATTAACTTACAAAGTGCCGAATTATTTAAAGATCAAAATCCTGCTGAGTTGAATGCAGAAAATATTCGAATCGTTGAAGATGCGATTCAGCAAATTCGACGTATTTCTTTAGCACTGCGACCTTCGATGCTCGACGATCTAGGCTTGGCTCCAGCGATACGTTGGTTGGCGGATCAAACCGCGACACGCACAGGCCTTGACGTTCAATTTCGGGTTGCGCCTCAGTCGGTTAGGCTGTTACCGGAAATCGAAACCGCCTGCTTTAGGATCGTGCAGGAAGCACTGACAAATATCGCGAAGTACGCGAGTGCGAATCAAGTCCTAATCGAATTAAGTCATCAGGGTGAATGTCTGCACCTTAGTGTTAACGATGATGGACAAGGGTTTGACACTGCTGCCATGCAAAAAAATGCGACACAGGGCAAGAGCATCGGCATACTCGGTATGCAGGAACGAGCGATGCTGATTGGTGGGAAACTGACGATAGACTCTGCGATTGGACAAGGATGCAAGATTACGCTGCAATGCCCATTGGCGTTGGTACTGCCAACATGAAGACACCTGTGAAGCTCATCTTGGCCGATGACCATACTTTGGTTCGTGCCGGCTTGCGCAAGTTATTAGAGGCCATGCATCACATCGAGGTGATAGGCGAAGCGGCGGATGGTGTGGCAGTGCTTGAACTCGCACAAAGTTTGCAGCCAGAGATCATTTTGATGGACATTGCCATGCCTGGAATTAACGGCTTGGAAGCAACAATGCGCCTTAAAAAAGACTTGCCGCATATTCAAGTCATTATTTTATCGATGCATCAAAATGATGAATACGTGAAACAGGCTTTGCGACATGGCGCGGTTGGCTATTTGTTGAAAGATGCTGCCACCACAGAGCTTGAATTAGCGATCAATACGGTATTAAAAAATGAAATCTATTTAAGCCCTGCGATCTCCAAAGGCGTGATGGTTGATTATGTACAGCGACTACGCAATGAAAACACGGTCGATGAAGTGTTGACGCCACGTCAACGTGAAGTCCTCAAAATGTTGGCGCAAGGCCAGAGCAGTAAAGAGATTGCACGCCTGTTGGCGCTGTCTGTCAAAACGGTGGATACCCATCGTAGTCAATTGATGAAGCAACTCGATATCCACGAAGTCACCGGTTTGGTACGTTACGCGATTCGTGTCGGTCTGATTACCTCAGACTAGATATGTTGGACTAGATACGTCGGACTAGAAAAACAGGTCAGTGTGCGTATGTTCATTGCGATGCTAAGTTGAATGTCGATCGCAATTCAGTTTGTTATTAAATACCCTTCTTACTATAAAAATAGATCCTATTACGTTTTTTTGGAACTAGGGTGTTTCCCTCATTGGACTCAGGTATTGACCTGATATCTAATCATATCAGTTGGCAATAATATGATTTCGTACCTCATCAAGTGTCTGCGCTTCAGCGTCCCCAAAACTACATGAACTACACAGACTATGTCATTGAAAGTTCTCATTGTTGACAATAATGACCTGTTCCTTGGGGTAGTTCGTAAGCTGTTGGCGCGTTTTTCAGAGCTTGTTGTGATCGGCGAAGCGAGTGATGGTGAAGAGGCATTATTAAAAGCCAAGACGCTCAGCCCGGATTTAATCCTGTTAGATATTGCGATGCCAAAAATGACCGGCTTGGAAGTCGCTCTGGAGTTAAAAAAATGGGCACAAGCGCCGGCAATATTGTTTGTCACGATGCATGAGGTCGCGGTGTATGGCGATATCGCAAAGAGTCATGGTGCACTAGGTGTCATTGCAAAAGCAGATTTGGTGAGTCACTTGTTAACGTGGATGAAAAGCTTAATCGAACAGAAAAACGCAATGGAATTCAAAGGAACTTTTGTCGCCCCTGAAGAAATGTCTTAGTCGCGTTTCTTCTTTCAATTCATAGATCAGAACGCACATTGTCAAAGGAAAGCACATGGAATCCTATACCGTCAGTGGTGAACTCTCCATTTACACTGCATCGAACGAAAAGCAAAGCCTGTTGGCGTTTCTGCAAAGTGCCGACGAGCTAGAAGTGAATTTATCGCAGGTGAGTGAATTTGATACGGCTGGATTGCAGGTTTTGATCGCACTGAAACAAGCAGCGATTCAGCATCAAAAAACACTACATTATGTGATGCATAGTAAAGCCGTGCTAGACGTTTTAGAAATGACCAATATGACAGGCATATTTGGTGATCAGGTGGTATTGACCTGATTCTGCCCGTTTCTTGTTTACGTTGCTGATAGTTGTTGACGACATTGTTAAGCTAAGGAAATCGCCATGAGTTTCGAAGATGAAATGCGCGCTGCACTTGATACCTTTGTGGTGGAAAGTCGCGAGCTACTGCAAGACATGGAAGATGGATTATTGGGTTTGGAGCATGATGACCAGCCGGCGGAGGCGATCGCTGCGATTTTTCGTGCGGCCCATACCATCAAGGGATCATCGGGATTATTTGGCTTAAATCATATTGTGAATTTCACGCATGTCGTAGAAAGTCTATTAGACATGCTGCGCAACGAAGAAATCGCCATATCGTCTGATTTAATCGCCGTGCTATTGCCTAGTCGTGATCACATTAGTTCGCTGATCGATGACGTTGCCAAAGGACTCGATAACGAGACGCCGGAGCAAGCTAAGCATGGTGCAGATTTGCATGAGCAATTACGGCGTTTTATGTCATCAGAGGACAAGCATGCTTCCTCCTTGAATCTGCATCAACAGACATCGACGCCACAGTCGTCAGGAGAAAATTTAGTCGATAGCGGAAACTGGTATCTATCTTTACGCTTTGGTTCAGAATGCCTACGTAGTGGCATGGACCCACTTTCTTTCATCCGTTATCTAAGTACCTTGGGCGATGTCGTGCATTTAGTGACTATTACTGAGGCGCTACCTGACATAGAAAGCATGGATGCCGAAACTTGTTACCTCGGTTTTGAGCTCGTTTTAAAAAGTGAGGCTAGCAAAGAGGCGATAGAGAACGTGTTCGAATTCGTGCGCGACGACAGTACCATACGCATCGTGCCGCCACGCAGCAAAATGGATGAGTACATTGCCATCATTCAAAATCTCCCAGATGACAATGAACTATTGGGCGAAATTCTGATTAAGAGTGGCGTACTGACCAAGCATGAGTTGGACGAATGCTTGCGGCTGCAAAAGCAGCGACCCAATGGCGCACGCGGGCCAGCTGAGTCTGCCCCCATCGGCGAAATTTTGGTCGATCAGGTGATGTTGCAGCAACCTATTCTGAATGCGGCTTTGACTAAGCAACAGCAAGTCAAAGACAGCAAGAATCGTGAAAAACAAAATATTCGTGTTGACGCTGATCGTCTAGATAAATTGATTGATCTTGTCGGCGAATTGGTCATCGCGGGTGCGAGCATCAACCTGCGCGCCAGCAAATTAGACGATCTCGTGATGCAAGAGTCCACCAATGAGGTCATGCGCTTAGTTGAAGAGGTTCGTGATAGCGCCTTACAACTGCGCATGGTGCCAATAGGAACCACATTTAGCCGGTTTCAACGTGTGGTGCGTGATCTCAGTATCGAGTTAGGCAAGGACATCGTTTTGGAAATCGCTGGCGGCGACACCGAAGTTGATAAGTCCATTGTCGACAAAATCGGTGATCCCCTGATGCATTTGGTGCGCAATTCGATAGAACACGGCATCGAATCGCCGGCAGCGCGCTTAGCCAAAGGAAAGCCGCAACAAGGCGTATTGAAGCTAACAGCCTATCACGAGTCTGGCAGCATCGTGATTGAAGTCAGTGATGACGGCGGCGGATTGAATCGAGACAAGATTTTGTCTAGGGCGATTGAGAAAGGCTTGGTCGCTCCCGACGCACAACTGAGCGACAAAGAAATTTATGCGCTGATTTTTGAAGCGGGATTCTCAACCGCAGATCAAGTGTCGACAGTATCCGGTCGCGGTGTCGGCATGGATGTAGTGAAAAGAAATGTGAGCGCCTTGCGTGGCACGATTGAGATCGATAGTGAGAGCGGTATTGGTAGCACAATGCGCATACGCTTGCCCTTAACGCTTGCCATTATTGATGGATTTTTAGTTGGTGTTGGTGACTCCTCTTTCGTTGTACCTCTCGATAGCGTTATCGAGTGTTTAGCGTTGCCGCAAGATTGTGATGACCGAGACTATATGGATCTTCGGGGTGAGATATTGCCCTTTATTCGAATTCGTCGCCTCTTTGACATCGAGGGTGAATTACCACGCCGTCAAAATGTCGTTGTGGTGACGCACGGTGGTAGCAAAGCCGGATTGATCGTTGATCAATTACTCGGTGAATTTCAAACGGTGATCAAACCGCTGGGCAAATTGTTCGTGAATTTGGAAGGCATTGGTGGCTCGACCATACTCGGTAGTGGCGAAGTCGCGTTAATTCTGAGTATTCCCGCATTGCTGCTATCCCATACCAGAAATAGTGGTCAGCAACATGTGAAGCTAGCGTCGCCAGCGATCGGATAGTTTTTCGAAATGCTGACTAGAAATTAAATTGATTTTCAATTGCGACTGCTCTAGATCTAAAAAAAGGAGATGTTTGCGTGAGACAAGAAACGATACAACTGGTGCAAAGTACTTGGAAAGAAGTCGCCAAGATTTCACCGCAAGCTGCCGAATTATTTTATAAAAATCTCTTCCAGGCTGATCCTAGTTTGCAGCGCCTATTCAAAGGCGACATGCAGGTGCAAGGACAAAAGCTCATGCAGATGATAGGCGCGGCAGTAGGAAAGCTAGACGACTTAGACAGTCTTATCCCCATCTTGCAATCGCTCGGGAAACGTCATGCTAAGTATGGTGTCCGTGATGCGCATTACCAGATCGTCGGTGCCGCATTACTTAAGACTTTAGGTCAAGGTTTGGGAGATGCTTTTACGCCACAAGTAAAAGCAGCGTGGAGTGAAGTTTATGGAGTCATGGCAAAAGTCATGATGCAGGCAGCAAGCAACAACAACATGAAAAGGAAATGGATCATGAACTTGAGTAACTTTAAGATTGGTATGCGCCTGTATATCGCTTTTGGACTGATGCTGGCAATTCTTCTGGGAATCGCCTTGTATGGGTACTCGGAAACCAAACATCTCAATGCGGTCAGCCAACAAATTGGCGATAACGACTTTAAGAATGCCGATTATGCTTATCAAGCTCTGGTCTTCTATCGAGCAAATTCGAC
>CAUPNA010000170.1:0-8929 GCA_963512475.1 uncultured Undibacterium sp. | reverse complement strand
CAGAGGCGACTGAGCGGAACGGAATGGGCAAATGGTTAATGTGTTCACTTTTCATGCCGTTCGGTAGTAAGCGTGTTAAAGCCTGCTCCAACGCTGAATTACCGGCAGCTGAGGGTGGTAGCGTAATGCCTGATTTTGTCACGGCGAACTCGATGCGCGAAGGCAAGCCGACGTCTTCTTCGCGTCGTCTGAAATCGAGTGCATCACGTGCTGGTCGATCAGCGAGTACATTTTCCCAGGACGTATTGCGAACGATTTCTTCAATTTCTTCGACTGAACGACCAGCTGCATAGGCGCCGCCAATGACTGCCCCCATACTGGTGCCGACCACAAAATCGACAGGAATACGTAGCTCTTTTAGAACCCGCAAGACGCCAACATGCGCGAAACCACGTGCGCCGCCACCGGACAACACCAAGGCAACTTTCGGTCTTTCTTTGATCGCGGGGATATTCTCCTCTAACTTAGGCTCTTGCGCCTGTGCTGAATGGAGTGCTATCCAGCTTAAACACAGGAAAGCAATTTTTGATAATTTTTTCAGATGCTGATGAAATAACATGCTTACCTGCTCACGTAAAAAATGTAGTAAGAGTTTCGCCTGCCGAGCTTAGCGAAGCTATTTTAAATTCTTCGTTAAGGATTAAAAACTACCCGTGAATTGATAGCGATTTCCTGGATGCCACATAGTAACGATGGTCGCAATCTGATTCTGAGAACGGGTTTTTCTATGTAAGACTAAACAGCTTTCTCTACTCGATATCTGCAACATCTCAGCGATCGTTTTGGGCGGTATCACCGCTTCTATGCTGTAGTCCACACCTTGTAAAGGGGCAACGGCCATTAAGTATTCATTCGGTGTTTTTCGGGCAAAGTCTTGCGCCAAGTAGTCCTGTGCCAGTACCGAATTAACCCAGCGATCTTCGACCTGTATCGCTCTTTCATTTTCGAAATGCACGATCACAGAATGAAACAAAGGATGCCCTGGTTTGACTTGAAATTGCTGCGCCAATAGTTCGTTTGCTTCGACGCCAATTAAATCATGAAGTTCACTGCGATGAGCGTGGCCGCGTGAGCGGATTTCATCGGCGATGCTCTTAATGGCGACTAAGGTTGCCTGATATTTTTGCTGTGCAACGTAGGTGCCAGACCCTTGTATCCGATTTAGAATTTGTTCGCTGGTCAATTCTCTTACCGCACGATTGACCGTCATCCGTGACACAGCAAATTGTTGCGCTAATGCGGCTTCAGAGGGAATCGCATCGCCTTCTTTCCATGTGCCAGCCTGAATTTCCTTGAGTAAGTAGTCCTTAATCATCTGAAAAACAGGCGTGGCGGAGGATAGTGTTGTCATGTTAAGCGCAAACTTGAGAGAAAGATTTTATTGAAGAAATGCAAATTTTCTATATTTTCTCACAGAATCAAAAAAAGTCGCTTGCCAAAGTTGTATATACAACTTAAACTTAAGAATACATAAAACTTTTTGCCTTCATTATTTCAATTCTGTTGTAGTGTTGACGTGGTGAAGGATTCTTAAATTTGACTCTTTGGGAGATGACGATGAATGATGATCCACGCTGGGATGCAAGCCGTGAAATACGCGCACCACGCGGTGCTGAAAAGGTTTGTAAAACTTGGGTAGCCGAAGCGGCCTACCGCATGATTCAAAACAATCTCGACAAAGAAGTCGCAGAAAATCCTAAGCATTTAGTCGTGTACGGCGGCATCGGTCGCGCCGCACGTAACTGGGAATGCTATGACCAGATTTTAGCTAGCTTGAAAGACCTGGGTGAAGATGAGACTTTGCTGATTCAATCAGGTAAGCCCGTTGGTATTTTCAAAACCACCGAAGACTCTCCGCGCGTGTTGATCGCGAATTCAAATTTGGTGCCGAAATGGGCAAATTGGGAACATTTCAATGAACTCGACCGCAAGGGCTTGTTCATGTACGGTCAGATGACAGCAGGCAGCTGGATCTATATCGGCACCCAAGGTATCGTGCAAGGTACGTATGAAACTTTTGCGGAAGCTGGTCGTCAGCATTTCGGTGGTGATTGGGGCGGTCGTTGGATCTTGACCGCAGGCTTAGGCGGCATGGGCGGCGCGCAACCACTCGCAGCTAGTTTTGCTGGCGCAGTGTCTTTAAATATTGAATGCCAACAGTCGAGCATTGATTTCCGCTTGCGTACTCGCTATGTTGATAAACAAGCGAAAGACATCGACGATGCGATTGAACTGATCAAATATCACACTGAACGTAAAGAGGCGATCTCGATTGCTTTGTTAGGTAACGCTGCGGAGATTTTGCCTGAACTGGTAAAACGCGCGAAAGCTGGCGGGATTAAGCCAGATTTAGTAACTGATCAAACTTCCGCGCATGATTTGATCAATGGCTATCTGCCTATCGGTTGGACCGTTGAACAATGGAAAGCAGCGCAACACGATGTGAGCCAGCATGCGAAATTAACAGCGGATGCTGCACAAGCTTGTGCAGTGCATGTACAGGCGATGTTGGATTTCCATGCGATGGGTATTCCTACCGTGGATTACGGCAATAATATTCGTCAGGTTGCTTTCGATACTGGCGTTAAAAATGCGTTTGATTTTCCTGGCTTTGTCCCTGCATATATTCGACCTTTGTTCTGTGACGGCAAAGGTCCATTCCGCTGGGTTGCTTTGTCTGGCGATCCGGAAGATATTCGCAAGACCGATGCCAAAATTAAAGAATTATTCCCAGAAAATAAAGGCGTGCATAAATGGCTGGACATGGCAGGTGAACGGATTGCCTTCCAAGGTTTGCCAGCACGTATTTGTTGGTTAGGCTTAGGTGAACGTCACATTGCTGGTTTGGCGTTTAATGAAATGGTCAAGAGTGGTGAATTGAAAGCACCTATCGTCATTGGTCGTGACCATCTCGATACCGGTTCTGTTTCTAGCCCAAATCGCGAAACTGAAAGTATGAAAGACGGTACTGATGCAGTATCTGATTGGCCGTTATTGAACGCACTGTTGAATACTGCAGGCGGCGCAAGTTGGGTTTCCTTGCATCACGGTGGTGGTGTTGGTATGGGTTACTCACAGCACTCGGGCATGGTGATCGTTGCTGATGGCACAGATGCCGCGGCGAAGCGTTTGGCACGCGTATTGGTCAACGATTGCGGATCAGGCGTGATGCGTCATGCGGATGCCGGTTACGAACAAGCCGTGGCATGCGCTAAGCGTAATGGCTTGCAATTGCCGATGATTAAGTAAATTTCAGTAATTTGTTTTTTGCCGCAGTTGCGCAAAGTGCGCAGAGAAAAGCGACTAGCTCGTTAGTGTCATTCCCGCGAAGGCGGGAATCCAGCGACTTTGGTGGTGCAATCGAAGACACTGGACTCCTGCATACGCAGGAGTGACATAAAAAAGACTTTTCATACACTGTGCTTTTGCGGCAAAGAGAATTTAAAGATGATAAAGGATACCATTATGAGCACAACATTCACCATACAACCAGGTCAATTTAAACTCGCTGACTTACGCGCGATCTGGCAGAAACCATTTAAATTGGCCTTGGCCGAATCTGCCTACGCGGCGATCAACGAAGCCTCGGCGACGATCGATCGTATCGTCGCAAAAGGTGATGCCGCTTACGGTATCAATACTGGTTTTGGCAAACTCGCAAAAACGCGTATCCCAGATGAAGACTTAGAGCTGCTGCAAAAAAATCTGATCCTGTCGCACTCAGTTGGCTCAGGTGAATTGATTGCGGACGACGTCGTGCGCTTAATTATTGCAATGAAGATTGCGAGTTTGGCACGTGGTTTTTCTGGTATCCGTGCTTCGGTGATTGACACCATGATCGCAGCTTACAACGCAGGCATCATGCCAGCAATTCCAGTCAAAGGTTCAGTTGGTGCTTCTGGTGATTTAGCGCCATTGTCGCACATGACTTTAGCGATCATGGGCGAAGGCCAGGTACGTGTTGATGGCAAGATGGTTGATGCCAAAGCAGCACTCGCAACTGCAGGTATCACACCCGTCGTATTGGCAGCGAAAGAAGGTTTGGCTCTGATCAATGGTACGCAAGTCTCGACTGCATTGGCATTGAATGGCTTGTTCCTTGCTGAGCGTTTGCTAGAGGCTGCAACCATCACGGGCGCCTTGTCCGTCGATGCGGCAAAAGGCAGTGATGCGCCATTCGATCCGCGTATTCATGCAGTACGTGGCCAGCCGGGTCAAATCGCGACAGCGAATATTTATCGTACATTGTTGAATGGCAGTGAAATCCGTCAATCCCATTTGGTGAACGATGAACGCGTGCAAGATCCTTACTGCTTGCGTTGTCAGCCACAAGTCATGGGCGCCTGTTTGGACATCATCAATAATGCCGCTCGGACTTTGCTGACGGAAGCCAATGCGGTGACTGATAACCCATTAGTGTTTGTTGACACGAATGAAGTGATTTCTGGTGGTAATTTCCACGCTGAGCCAGTGGCGTTCGCGGCAGATACTTTGGCTTTGGCGATTGCGGAAATTGGTTCTATTTCTGAACGTCGTATCGCCTTGTTGATTGATTCCTCCATTTCCGGTTTGCCACCATTCTTAGTGCCGTCATCTGGTTTGAATTCCGGCTTTATGATCGCACACGTCACAGCGGCAGCATTGGCTTCGGAAAATAAATCGCATGCGCATCCAGCCAGTGTCGACACCATTCCAACTTCTGCGAATCAAGAAGATCACGTTAGTATGGCGACATTTGCTGGTCGTCGTTTGCATGAGATGGCGCACAATACGGCCACCATCGTTGGCATAGAATTGTTGGCGGCAGCGCAGGGCGTAGATTTCCATCAACCATTGAAGACTTCAGATAAATTGACGACGGTGCACCAGTTGTTGCGTTCTAAAGTCGCTTTCTACGATAAGGATCGTTTCTTTGCCCCGGACATCGAAGCGGCGAAATCCTTAGTTGTTGAAGGTGCTTTGAGTGCACAATGTGCAGACTTGTATTCGCATTTGTATTTGGCTTAAGTTGTAGCTTAGGATGTACTGTTTTTTTGCCGCAGAGGCGCAGAGTAGGCAGAGTGAACCAAAAGTTCTGCATATTCTGCGCCTCTGCGGTTTACTTATGAATCTGAGTTTACTTTTTTTTGAGAGTAGCCATGCATAAATGGACCGCAAAAGATTACCGCACGATGCCGTGGAAAAATGGTGGCGGCAGTACTACCGAATTGGCGATTTTCCCTGAAGGCGCGGGAATGGATCACTTTGTTTGGCGTTTAAGTACTGCGACTGTAGGGCAGAATGGGCCTTTCTCACATTTCGGACAAATTGATCGTAGTTTGGCAATTTTGACTGGCGCAGGTTTGGTGTTGAAAACCGATGCTGGCAGTACAGCAGAAAAAATGGTCACGCTGACCCAAGAAAGTTTGCCGCATCGTTTCTCTGGCGAAGATAATATTTTTGCTGAGCTAATAGATGGCACTGTTGTTGATCTAAATTTGATGACGCGACGCGATATTTGTCAGCATTACATGCAAGCACTGAGCGCTGGTGAGCATCTGATCAATGCAGAAGATGCACAACAAATTTTGGTCTTCTGTGAAAAAGGTCGTGCGCAATTGATCAAACAGACTCAGTTGGAGGCCGGTGATTTGGTCTTGCTTGAAGAAGAACATGAAGCCAGTGGGATTCGTTGTCATATCCAAGCGGAAGAGGGCAGCCTTTTGTATTTAATGCGCATTAGTTTTCTAAATCATCATGAGCACCACGGAGGCGCGCATGGTCTTGGCTAATTGGGATAGTCTCTGGCTCAACGTGCATCTTGCTACGATGGAGTCTGCTAGGGGTTACGGCGTCATTCGTGACGCAGCAATTGCCGTCAAAGATGGCAAGATTGCGTGGTTAGGCACAGCGCAAGACTTACCACGTGACTATTCAGCGCAAATTACGCACGATGGACAAGGATGTTGGTTGACACCCGGTTTGATCGATTGCCATACCCACATGGTGTATGCGGGCAATCGTAGTAATGAATTTGAAGCTCGTTTAAATGGCGTCGCGTATGAAGAAATTGCACGTCAGGGTGGTGGCATCGTGTCGACCGTTAAAGCCACACGTGCCGCCAGCGAACAAGAATTAATGCAAGCAAGTCTGCCACGGGTACTAAGCAGTTTGCGTGAAGGCGTGACCACGCTGGAAATCAAATCAGGTTATGGGCTAGACACAGCAACAGAAGCAAAGATTTTGCGTGTCGCCCGGCAGTTTCAACGTGATTTACCCGTCAGAGTCACGACCACATTTTTAGGCGCACATGCCTTGCCACCAGAATACGCAGGCCGTGCTGATGACTATATTGACGAAGTCTGTGAACGAATGTTGCCTGCGATCGTGGCTGAAGGATTGGCTGATGCGGTCGATGTATTTTGCGAAAAAATAGGCTTCACACCAGCGCAAACTGAGCGCGTGTTTAAAGCCGCGCAACGTCATGGCTTGCCAGTTAAATTGCATGCCGAACAGTTATCCGACCAGGGCGGTGCTGCAATGACTGCTAAGTATCAGGGTCTTTCCGCTGATCATTTAGAATATTTGAGCGACGAGGGCATCGCAGCGATGCAAAAGCACGGGACTGTCGCTGTTTTATTGCCTGGCGCATTTTATTTTTTACGTGAAACTAAACATCCGCCTTTAGCCGCTTTGCGTGTGGCAGGTGTGCCTGTCGCTTTGGCAACCGACTGCAATCCAGGTACATCGCCAATGACATCGCCATTGCTGACTATGAATATGGGATGTACTTTGTTTCGGATGACACCCTTAGAGGCACTGCAAGGACTGACAATTCATGCCGCAAAAGCCTTGGGTTTGGAACAAAAAATCGGGAGTTTGGTGGTTGGTAAACACGCAGATTTTGCGCTCTGGAAAATAGAACGCCCCGCAGATCTCGCCTATATGATAGGCGTGAATTCATGTACCAGTAGTGTGTTTGGTGGTATGGTAAGGAAGATCTAGATGCGGTGCATTCCAACATAGGATTCGATAGGGGCTTATGTAATAAAAATGTTTCTTGTTGGGAAATGTCGACGACTTGGTGAATTTACTTTGACAACACTCTGGCTAGAGTTATCATGCTATAAAGAGGTCACACATTAGTGTTGCTTTTCTTGTACTCATGCCACATCGAATTGCGTCTATTTGTTTTGTCCATGTAACCAGAGGATTCTTTTATGTCGGAAAAAAAATTAGTCAACATTCTGTATGTAGAAGATGATCTTGATATTCAAGCAGTTGCACAAATTGCCTTGGAAGTAGTGGGTGGCTTCTCTTTAAGAACTTGTAGCTCTGGCAGCGAGGCGATTGCTGCGATTGAGCAGGGTTACACGCCTGATTTATTGCTGCTTGATGTCATGATGCCAAATATGGATGGCCCCACAACTTTAGCTGAGTTACGCAAATTAGATTTAACCACGCACACACCCGTTATATTTATGACTGCGAAAGTGCAATCTAGTGAACAAGATTACTACTTTACGTTAGGTGCTATAGGTGTGATTGCAAAGCCTTTCGATCCTATGGCGCTTTCTGGTCAGGTTCAGGCTCTTTGGGGCAAGGTGAATTAATTGACAAACAGGGATGACGAGCTGAGTGAGGCTATTCGTGCCTTAGGGCAGTTATTCCTTGCTAAATTACCAGCCAAACTTTCAGAAATTGACACCGCTACCCAGCGCTTCAAAATCGCACCGGATGATCGCGAAAATTTTTCGTTATTACATCGCACATTACATACCATGGCGGGATCTGCAGGTACTTTTGGGTTCCCAGAAATCGGTGAGCGAGCGCGCACTCTGGAATTGCAACTGAAGGCCTATGTTTCCGGCGAAGTGTGGAGCGAGGACACCGTAAAAATATTTTGCCAGCAGGTGAAAGACTATCTCAACTTTGCTGAGAGTCAGATGAGTGCGGCAAGCTCTGTTGTAACGCTTGATTCCAACGCTTTGAAAGAGCCAGTTGAGATTAAAGAGAAGAAATTAATTTATTTAGTCATTTCATCCGACGAAGCCAGCGCTGAAATCATTCAACAGTTAGAGCAATTTGCTTTTTATGTCCAACATATACAATGCCTTCAGGATCTAGAGCCGGCTCTGCAAAAGCAGATTCCTACTGTTTTGATTATTGATACCGATTTCGATTCTGTTTATCTTGCCGGCAGTAATGAGGTGCAACGCCTATCAGAGGCTGGTTTTGCTATTCCGGCTACCATTTTCATTTCTGACACAAACAGCTTCGCTAGTCGCCTGCATGCGGTGCGGGCTGGTGGTCAAGCTTTTCTGCTTAAACCGGTAGATACTTTGATCCTAGCAGAACGCATAGAAGAGATACTGGCTCGAGATTATCCGCGTTTATACCGCGTGATGATTATTGATGACGATATCGAATTGGCGCAATATTACAGTGAGATTTTGAAGAATGTTGGTATGCTCACTGAGGTTTTGAATGATCCAGAACTCGTGTTAGAGCAGATGGCAAATTTTCGGCCGGAACTCATCTTGATGGACGTCTACATGCCTAATTGTGATGGCGTCGAGTTATCTAAGGTGATACGGCAAGATCCATCTTACCTCGATATTCCGATTATTTTTTTATCGAGCGAAAATGATCTGAAAAAACAAATTGCGGCAGTTAAAGTTGGTGCTGATGATTTTTTGAACAAACCAATTTCACCTGAACTCCTTATTTCTTCACTGTCTTCGCGCGCAGATCGCTATCGCGCCTTGCGTTCTCTGGTCATGCGCGATGGTTTGACGGGGCTCTATAACCATACTGCTATAAAAGAAGATCTAATTGCGAAGATGTCGAGTGCCAGTCGTGATGTAACCAGCGTTTCGGTAGCGATGCTTGATTTGGATAATTTTAAGAAGGTTAATGACACTTATGGACACCAGATTGGGGATCAGGT
>CAUPNA010000169.1:0-9007 GCA_963512475.1 uncultured Undibacterium sp. | reverse complement strand
TAGCTTGTGTAATCAAAATAGTGCGCTTTGCACCGTAGCTAGCAACGGCAATTCCAGCAATACTGGGAATACTACCGGAACTGGAGCTGGCACTAGCACAGGAACACCAAGCAGCAGCAACATTGGCGCACCCTCGGTTTATGCCAATGTTTGTACAGCAGGCGTAGAAAAAAGCTGGGTTCGCGCACATTTAAATGATGTGTATCTTTGGTATAAACAGATTGTCGACGTGCCACCAGCCAGCTACAGCACACCTCAATTGTATTTCGATGCGCTACTGGTTAAACAAAACGACCGCTTCAGCTTCACCGCACCCAAAAGTGAAATCGATGGCTACTTTGAGGCAGGCGAGGATGTCAGTTTTGGCTATAAGTTGGTGAATCAAAATAATCAGCTGCGTGTCACTTTTGTCCAACCAAATTCGCCGGCTGACTTGCAACAAGTCAAACGCGGCGCACAAATTGTAGGCCTCAACGGCACGCCAATCGGACAATTAAGCTATGACGCCCAAGTTGCTGCGCTCTACCCGACAAGCTCGCAAACCACGACCCGATTTGAAATCAAAGAGCTTGGTGCCAGCACGACTCGTATTGTGGATTTGAAGGCGACAACCGTTATTACACAACCAGTTTTACAGAGCAAAATCATTACCACCCCAGAAAACCGTCGTTTAGGCTACATCGTGTTCACCGATCATATTGCAACGGCATCCGATCCCTTGGTCAACAACTTACGCAATTTTCAACAACAAGGTATTGATGACCTGATCATTGATTTACGCTACAACGGCGGCGGTTATATCTATATCGCGAATGAAGTGGCGTCGATGATTGCAGGTAGTAAAGCTCTGGGGCGTGTTTTTGAACAACTTCAATACAACGATAAACATGCCGATTGGACTGCCCAAAGTAAATTCTTGTTCACCAACAAATCACGCTCAGGACAAGATTTACCTCAACTAAATTTGTCGCGCGTCTTCGTGTTAACCAGCGCACGCACTTGCTCCGCTAGCGAAGCAATCATCAACGGCCTGTCACCTTTTGTGCAAGTAATTACGATAGGCGGCACCACTTGCGGCAAACCGTATGGATTCTCGCAAACCGATAACTGTGGCACAGCTTATTTTGCGATCGAATTTGATGGCGTGAATGATTTGGGCAAAGGTGGCTATGTCAAAGGTTTCGCACCAACATGTCCAGCAACCGACGACCTCGAGCATGAGTTGGGTTCACTGAGTGAACGACTTTTAGCCAATGCGGCGAGTTATAGTAAGTCTGGCACCTGCGCTGTAACTGGCATTGCTGTCCCAGCCGCCCCTTTCCAAACTAACGGTACCATTCTCGATCCTGACCCGCACCCTTGGAGAAATAATCGCATACGCAAGTAGGCCTTGCTCAGTTGATAGTAGATAGTTAAGCAAAAAGGCGTGAATTTAACACCCGGGCTTTGTTTGCGACTATTTTTAAAACTTATTTTGTATTACATGTAAGTTTTTGTCGACAAATTCGACTAATAAATAACTTTAACCTTTTAGCGAAACGAATAATGCAAGCGCCAATTCGAACTTCACTTTTACGAGCCTGCATGAGCTTGCTCCTTTGTTTAACTCTAAATTCCATATTGAGTTCTGACGCTATGGCGCAACAAGCCAAAGCAGGTACCAAATTAGCACTCAGTGGCATTGACTATTTAGGCCGAAAAGTAGATCTGCGTGACTATGCAGGCAAAACGGTATTAATCAGTTTTTACAGCGGCGGATGCACGGTGTGCGCGAGAGATCTAAAACTCATGCGGGAATTTTTTCGCGACAATGCAGCAAAAAATTTCGTCTTAATCGGGATAAATATTGATAAGACTAAGGCCGATTTTGATATGTACACCAAAATTGTTGCAGCTAGCATTCCTAAGAATCAACAATTCCCCCTTATCTGGCGGGGTAGCACTGAAACTCTCGATGGCTTCGGTACAATTAGCAGCGACCCTAGTCATTTCGTTATCACTGCAAACGGACAAATCAGTCTGAAACGCGAAGGTACATTTAAATCTGAAGACTGGGATAATTTATGGGAAATATTGAATCCATAAATTAGCTTCAAGTTAGCAAAAACCCATAAAACAACGCACGATCAACGTGCGTTTTTTTAAGTCCGATACAATTGGTATAGATGGTATTACACCACGATAGTCTGATGCTCATTACCCTCACGAGCACGGATAGTACCAATCTTAAATACGGTTTCACCGGCTGCTGCCAATTGCGCCATCGCCGCATCGGCCTGATCCGCCGCCATAATCACGACCATACCGATACCGCAGTTAAACACGCGGTGCATTTCTGCATCTGCTACACCGCCGTGCTGTTGCAACCACTTGAACAAAGGTGGCATATCCCAGGACTTGCTATCTAAGATCGCAGTCAATTTATCGCCCAATACGCGCGGTACATTTTCTACCAGACCACCACCTGTAATATGCGCCATACCTTTGACCTCCATACTCGCCATCAAAGCCAGCAAAGGTTTGACGTAAATACGAGTTGGTGCAATCAAAGCATCTGCCAAGCTACGGCCATGGAAATCAGCGTTCAAATCGGGATTCGCGACTTCGATAATTTTGCGCACTAAAGAAAAACCGTTGGAATGAATACCGGAAGACGCTAAGCCCAAAATCACATCACCTGGAACAATTTTACTGCCATCGATGATCTTGGATTTTTCAACAGCACCTACCGCGAAGCCAGCCAAATCATATTCACCTTCTGGATACATCGACGGCATTTCAGCCGTTTCACCACCGATTAAAGCGCAACCCGCTTGTTCGCAGCCAAATGCCACACCTTTGATGACATCGGTCGCCGTTGCCACATCCAGTTTGCCGCAAGCAAAATAATCGAGGAAGAATAAAGGTTCCGCGCCTTGCACCAAGATGTCATTGACGCTCATGGCAACCAAATCGATACCAACAGTATCGTGACGATTCAAGTGAAACGCTAATTTCAACTTAGTACCGACGCCATCCGTACCGGAAACCAACACGGGTTCTTTATATTTTTTACTGACTTCAAACATCGCGCCGAAACCACCGATACCGGCCATCACGCCTTCACGCATCGTACGTTTTGCGAATGGCTTGATCGCATCGACCAGCGCATCGCCGGCAACCATATCGACACCAGCGTCGGCATAAGAAAGAGAAACGGGAGTATTTGTGCTCATAGGATAGTCGTCAGTTGGGGCTTGAGGCGGTAAAATAGCGGAATTGCCAGAAACTAGGATGTTCAAAGTCTTTATTTCAGCTTAGCTTTTAGCTTAAATTCACGAAATAAGGTTTTTAAGGACATCCAAAACCGCTATTTTAACAAATTGACCTAGGTTTTACCTAGTTTTTAGGCAAACTAACGGTTTCAACATTTGCTCAACCAAGAAAAGACTATGCCTTTTAATCTGACCAGCAATCAAAAGCAAACCATTACGTGGTTGAGCGTCGCCTTTGCATTTATACTTTTGCTATCTTTACTTGGCCCGATTCTTATGCCATTTATCGTGGCTGCAATTTTGGCGTATGTGCTCAACCCTTGGTTAGATAGACTTTGCTTGATGACGTTCAAAGGGATTCGCCTCCCGAGGCCAATTGCAGCGACACTGATGATCTTATTGGTTGTGGCTTGTATTCTGGCGATCGTTCTCATCATGGTGCCAATTTTACAAAAACAAATTCCCCTGCTGCACAATCAAATCCCTTTATTCTTAAACAAATTCAATTCTATTGTCAGCCCTTTTTTACATGATTTTGGCATTCAGGCAAGTATCGATAGCGAGGGCATAAAGGCACTCATCAGCGATCACCTTGCAAGTAGTGGTGATGTAATCGGCAAAGCAGTACTTTCGTCAATTCGTGTTGGCGGAACAGCAGTTCTTGGCATGCTCGCCAACTTCATATTAATTCCCATTGTTTTGTTTTACTTGATGGTTGATTGGCATGCCTTAATTCGCCGCTTACATAACTTCATTCCGCGTCGCTGGCTGGCACAAACACAATCATGGTTCAAAGAGGTTGATGAATTACTCGCACAATACCTGCGTGGTCAAGTGATGTTGATGGTGGTGTTGGCTTGTTACTACTCCATCGGCCTGGCAATAGCCGGTTTTGATCTGGCATTACCAGTAGGAATTTTGACTGGTCTATTGGTCTTTATTCCTTACCTCGGTTTTGGTTTGGGTTTATTTTTGGCGTTAGTGAGCGCTGTTCTGCAATTTAGTGATTTGCATGGCTTAATTGCCGTTGGCATCATTTATGGCGTTGGCCAAGCACTAGAATCCTTTATTTTGACGCCAAAATTAGTGGGCGAACGCATTGGTTTGCATCCACTCACCGTCATCTTTGCCTTAATGGCATTTGGTCAATTATTTGGATTTATCGGTATTTTAGTGGCGCTTCCGGCCTCTGCTGTGATTTCTGTTGCAGCAAAAAACTTACGTATTTCTTACTTAAACAGTAGCTTTTATCGTCAACCATAAATGATGCAATAAATGATGCAATAACAGGCTTTTGACGATTTTCATGACAATGAGACAGCTTTTACTCGATCTGGACGCAGATACACCTCCGTCTTTAGATACGTTTGTAGTGGGACAAAATGCGGAACTGGCACAAATTTTATGCCTATTCTCCGAGCGCATCGCTAGTCAGTATGGCGAGCGCTCAGTGTATTTTTGGGGTGAGGCGGGAGCTGGAAAAACACATTTACTGCACGCGATTGCGCAAGCGCCCAACACGCGCTACATCAATGCCGGCGCCCCTGAAGAGCAATTTTGGTATTGCCCGGAAGTGGATCTGTACCTGCTCGACGATTGTGATCAATTGTCTCCAGCAGCACAGATTGACGCCTTCGCCTTGTTCAATGAAGCACGTGCAAATGGCGCATTTTTTGTCGCGGCGGGCAACCATCCACCGATGATTCTAACGATACGTGATGATCTGCGTACCCGCCTCGGCTGGGGTTTAATTTATCAAGTGATTGGTTTGTCTGATGATGAAAAAATTGATGCTTTGGAACGTGCAGCACAAGCAAAAGGCATAGGATTAGCACAAGGCGTGTTACCCTATCTGATTACGCACTACCGCCGCGATATGCGCTCATTAACGTCTATGCTAGGTGAACTTGATCACTACTCCTTAGAAACCAAGCGCCCGATTACACTTCCCCTATTGCGTGAATTACTACAAAGAAATCATGCAGAATAATTTTTCAACTTGCATGCATATTGAGCAGGCTTATGAGTAAACAATCCATGCAAAACATCGCACTATTCGATCTTGACCATACGCTATTGCCGATTGATTCAGATTACGAATGGGGGCAATTCCTGTGCCGTATCGGTGCCGTTGATGCCGAAGAATTTGGTCGCCGCAATACTGAATTCTTTGCCCAGTATCAGGCTGGCACTTTAGATCCCGTCGAATATTTAGAATTTGCTTTAGGCACGCTGGCGCAATTTTCACGCCAGCAGTTAAATGATTACCATGCGCAATTTATGCATGAAGTGGTCAATCCTGCCCTGTTGCCAGCCGCACGCGACTTACTCAAGCAACATCAAGATCAAAACGACTTGATCGCCATCATCACGGCGACTAATCGCTTCGTCACGCAACCGATTGCGCAGGCTTTAGGCGTAGAACATTTGTTGGCAGCAGAGCCACATTTAGACGAAGAAGGCAATTTGACTGGTAAACTGCGCGGTGTGCCGACTTCAGGCTCGGGCAAAGTTACCCATTTAAATGCATGGCTAGCGCAACAAGGTAAGCAACTGAGTGATTTTAATAAGAGTTATTTTTACAGCGATTCACAAAACGACATTCCCTTGCTCTCTATCGTGACACACCCGATAGCGACCAATCCGAATAAACACCTACAAGCCCATGCAAAAGCACTTGGCTGGCCGACATTACAATTATTTGAGCTGCACAATTGAGCAAAACTAAGCATGATTAAGAAATTTATCCGCAAAATCTTAGGCGTTAAGAGCCCTGACGACACCATCGATCAAGGCAAAGCGAGCGCAAAGAAAAACAAGCCAAAAGTCTTGAACGCGAAAGAGCACGGCATCGATCCCGACTTGGTATCCAATAATGCGATACGTGTCACGCAGACCTTGCAAGACAATGGCTTTAAAGCGTTTATCGTCGGCGGCGCGGTTCGTGATTTATTACTCGGCGTAAAGCCTAAAGATTTCGACGTCGCCACCGATGCGACACCGGAACAAGTTAAACGCTTATTCCGCCGTTCCTTCATCATCGGCCGCCGCTTTCAAATCGTGCACGTCATGTTTGGGCAAGACTTAATCGAAGTCACGACTTTCCGTGGCGCAGCCAAGCACGAAGCTCCTAAAGATGAACATGGTCGTGTCTTGCGCGACAATACCTTCGGTGAACAACACGAAGATGCGGTAAGGCGCGACTTCACCATCAATGCCATGTATTACGATCCTGCCAGTCAAACCGTACTCGATTACCATGGCGGCATTGCGGACATCCGCAAAAAGACTTTACGCATCATTGGTGTGCCCGAACTACGTTATCGCGAAGATCCTATCCGCATGTTGCGCGCCGTGCGTTTCGCTGCGAAACTACAATTTACGATCGATGCCGAAACACGCGCACCGATCAAAGTGATGGCGGCCTTAATCAATAATGTGCCAAGCGCTCGCGTCTTTGACGAAATGCTCAAGCTCTTAATGAGTGGTCATGCGATGGCGTGTTTGCAGCAACTACGCAAAGAAGGCCTGCATCACGGTTTGATGCCTTTACTTGATGTTGTGCTCGAACAGCCTCTGGGCGAGCGCTTTGTCACCTTGGCTTTAGCGAATACGGACGAGCGTGTACAACAAGGAAAAACAGTCTCTCCGGGATTTTTGTTTGCCTCTCTGCTGTGGCACCAAGTGGTAGAAAAATGGGAAGCCTACAAAGTCTCTGGCGAATTAGCGATACCGGCTTTGCATTTAGCCGCCGATGACGTCTTGAATACGCAAACTGATGCCCTAGCCCTGCAACGCAAAATCGGTACCGATATGCGCGACATCTGGGCGATGCAACCACGCTTCGAAAAACGCATAGGTAAAGCACCATACAAACTCTTAGAAAACAATCGCCTGCGTGCTGGTTACGATTTCTTATTACTCCGCTGTGCCTCTGGTGAAATCGATGCCGAATTAGGTGAATGGTGGACCGACTTTATCAATGGCGATGAAGAAGACCGCGTGCGTTTGCTGAGCATCAAACCAAAAACGAAAACTGCGGAAAGCGCACCGGCAAAAAAACGTCGCCCACGTCGCAGCCCGAACCGAAACGCCAACAGCAAACCTAAAGCGGATTCAGCAGAATAAAGCCATGACGATCAGCGCTTATGTCGGTATCGGTGCCAATCTCGGCGATGCACGTGCGATGGTTGAGTATGCAATTGAGAAGCTGCGCAGTTTGCCGCAAACGCAATTCAAGCAAGCATCATCGCTATTCATTACCGCACCGATCGATTCCAGCGGTGATGACTATATCAATGCAGTCGCAGCGATAGAAACTAATTTAGATGCACCGGTTTTACTAGAACATTTACAAACACTTGAACTAGACTGTGGTCGTGAACGCCCCTATCGCAATGCACCACGCACCTTAGATCTCGATCTGCTGCTCTATGGACAGCAAACAATCAATACCGAACACTTGACCGTGCCGCATCCACGAATGACCGAACGTGCGTTCGTCCTAATTCCATTGCTGCAGCTTGATCCGTTTATCGAGATTCCCGGAAAAGGTGCTGCACATGAGTTCGCACCTGCTGTTGCGGATCAAGGCATCAGTAAGCTTTAGTCCCAAACCTTAAGTGCAAGCAAGAGCCGCTATGCAAATCCCCTTCATCATTCAAACCACTGGCTTACTGATACTGTCAAACGTCTTCATGACTTTGTCGTGGTACGGACGCCTCAAAAATCTCAAGCACAAAGCTTGGTATGTCACGGCATTTGTCAGCTGGGGCATCACCCTTTTTGAATATTTACTCCAGGTCCCAGCGAATCGTATCGGTTACACTCAATACAGTTTGGCGCAACTCAAAATCCTGCAAGAAGTCTTGACACTGTTGATCTTCGTCCCATTTTTGATGATCGATATGAATCAGCCGTTTAAGCTAAACTATGTATGGGCAGGAATATGTTTAATAGGCGCCGGTTATTTTATTTTTAGAAGTTAAGCTTCGAAATCAATCAACTTCACACCAAAGGAAACATCGTGGCTGAATACTTACAAGACCGCAAAGCGGTCACCATCACAACACTCAATACGCTGCGTGAACAAGGTGAAAAAATAACTATGTTGACCTGCTACGATTCCAGCTTCGCGGCCATGATGGATCGTTGCGGTGTCGAAGTTTTATTAGTCGGTGATTCACTCGGCATGGTTTGCCAAGGACACAGCTCTACTCTGCCCGTCACGAACGCCGATATCGCATACCACACCGCCAGCGTAGTACGCGGCAATGACAAAGCTTTCGTGGTCGCCGATATGCCCTTTGGTACCTATCCAACACCAGAAACCGCTTTTGCCAATGCAGTACAACTAATACAAGCCGGCGCGCAAATGGTCAAAGTTGAAGGCGGCGCATGGATCGCCCCTATCATCAAATTTCTCACTGAACGCTCAATCCCAGTCTGCGCCCACCTAGGACTCACGCCACAATCCGTACATCAATTAGGTGGCTACAAAGTACAAGGCAAAACCACCGCGGCAGCCGATTTACTCAAAGCCGACGCCCAATTATTGCAAGAAGCTGGCGCAGCATTATTGGTCTTAGAAGCAATCCCAGCAGCGCTGGCAAAAGAAGTCACTGATCTATTACACATTCCAACCATAGGCATAGGCGCGGGTCCCGATTGCTCTGGTCAGGTCTTAGTCATGCATGATTTACTCGGCGTTTTCCCAGGGCGCAAAGCGCGTTTTGTGAAGAATTTTATGGATG
>CAUPNA010000168.1:0-9040 GCA_963512475.1 uncultured Undibacterium sp. | reverse complement strand
TGAACAACATTCTATGTTGGTTTGGTTCGTTTCTTATCATTTTTATAGCAAAAAATCGAAGTCAGCAAACACTGAACTTCGATTTTTTTTATCGCCGCCCATGAAAATTAGCCGTTGTTTTCCGCGTCTTTTGGCTTGAACTGCTTATCGCTGATACGGAATTTCGCGCGACGGTCTCCCATTAAAGCACGTAAATCTTTGATGCTGACATCGCTGATTTCATGCATGCGAATTAATAAAGAAGCGCCAACCGGCAGACGACGGTGGCGAATTTTACTGATGACCGGTGGCGCAACTTCCAATGCTCTGGACAAAGCGGCATCATTTTTCAAATGCAATTGTTTAATCAAAGTATCCAAAAGGTTATTTGGATCGTAGTCGATTTCATCTGATTCTAGTTGAGTCAAGTTTGGCATCATTACCTCGTTATTTGTTTATTGATGTTGCAGTAGGGTGCAGTAATAAATTACTTAATCAGTAATACTATATCTTTCAACCAAATTTATCTACTTTTTTAAAAATTAAGTAAGAAAAATAAGTGGCAAATTCATTAAATCTATTGACACTTTCTGCAAACTATCATAAATGTATCATTAGATAACATTACTCTAGTATAAAAAATTCTTATTTGCAATATTTTTTATTGCGTATTTTTCAAATGCGGTGATGTTATTTGGCTAATAAAAGCATTATTCGTTTTTTCTTCGGGCAAGACTTACTACTTTTCCTAAATCGATCACTGACATCGCATAAAAATAACTGCGGTTGTATTGCGTAATCGCAAAAAAGTTTTCAGTACCTAACCAATATTCCGTTGGATTGTCTCCATTCTGCAGATCAACCAGGCCGTATTTGATATTACGAGGGGCGTTTTCGTCGGGCGTACTGACGATAGTTCGTAATTCGTCAATCGAGTAACTGGCCTTTAAGCCTTGTCCTAAAACTTGCGCCAACTGTTTTTCATCGATTTTTTCATTGATTAGGCTTGCAGGGTAAGCGTAAGCTAGGTTTTTTTTCCAGCCATGCAATGCTAAATAATGCGCCACGCTACCGATGGCGTCAGTTTCAGATTCTTTCAAATTAATTTTGCCATCGCCATCGAAATCAATCGCAAATTGGCGCAGACTACTAGGCATAAATTGCGCTAAACCGAGCGCACCAGCGTAAGATCCTTTGACGTTAAAGACATCCGTTGCAGTTTCCCTTGTCCATAGTAGTAGCTCGCGTAACTCCTTCTTAAAGAATGCCATGCGTGCTTCTTTGTTTGATGTTTCTGGATAGGAAAATGCCAGTGTGGTTAGCGCATCGATGGCGCGGAAGTTGCCGGTGTTCTTGCCATAAATGGTTTCTACACCGATTAAACCAACGATGATTTCTGCTGGCACACCGTATAAGTTTTCTGCCCGATTGAGTGCCTCCGTATTGCGTTCCCAGAATGCCACACCTGCGTCAATACGTAGGTTCTCAACAAAACGTGCGCGGTAAACTTTCCAGTTTTTGGGCTTGCCTGCTGGCATTGGCTTTATCAACTGAACGACCGATTCTATATAACGAGTCTTGGCAAAAGTTGCAGATAGTTGCGCTTTATCAAACTGATATTGCGTTTGCATTTGCTCGATAAAATCCTGTACTTCTTTCCATTCAAGGTAGTGTACGTCTTCTGACGGGATGGTTTTTATTGCGGTAGCTTTGTTCTTTATTGGTGTTTTTTTTGCGTGAGTCGTTTTCTTTTTCTGACTGATTTTTTTCTTGTCAGGTGTCGCCGCATTCGCATCGAGGTTGGCTGTCATGCCAGCGCTTGTTATGAGAAAGGCGCTAAGAACAAAGGTAAAACTAAGTAAACGTAGTAGACGTTTTTTGTTGAATGAAATTTTCAAGATGTACGTATCGTTAAAAGTGCTGGTAAATGAAATGCTTGAGTTGCGTTAACCGAGAAGCTATTTTATCTTTTTTAGCAGTCCTTTGAGTTGCTGAATTTTTTCATTTGGTTTCGAAATAGGTTTGCCATACTTTATTTGAAGATAAAGCGCGATGAATTTGTTCATATCCACAATTTGTGCTGGTGTTAAATGCTCGTGTAAGCGTAAGGCGTAACTTGCTGGTGCTTCATGGATCGCAGGCTGCCATCCTCTTCTTTGCATTTTTTTACAAAAATCTAAATAGAGTTTGTCGTAGATAGTGTGCTTGGTTCTGTGCGATAGCAGTGGTATCGCGAATATGGCGAGCACGACCAAACCCAAAACAAATAAGCTTAGTAAAGTTCTCTCCCAATTGATGCTGGAAAGTCCCAGGCTTTGCCACAGGCTTTCTTGCTTCGATTGGTTGTAATTTAAAACCCATTGGTTCCATGCATTATTGACCGCACTCCAGCGCATACGTAGCTTACTTACCCACGAGTTTTGGACGATGAATTCGCTCACTATCCCTGATAGCCCAGTATTCTTTTGGGTCGCGTCCAAATTTTTCAAAATACGGTCAGGCGCTACCGCTGCAGTAGGATCAATCCGCACCCAGCCAGCTTGTTCTAGCCAGACTTCAGCCCAAGCATGGGCATCTGATTGTTTGATCTCATAGTAGCCATCTTGCGTATTGCGCAAACCGCCTTGGTATCCGGTCACGACGCGTGCCGGAATGCCCATGGCACGCATCAATACGACAAAGGCACTCGAATAATGTTCGCAGAAGCCGGCTCGAGTCGAAAAAAGAAATTCATCGACACTTTGGCGCCCTAGCGGCGGCGGTTCTAATGTGTAATAGAACTTCTCTTCTCTAAAATAGCGTAGTACTGCGTCGATCCTGCTCACCTGATCCGGAAAATTTTGCCGCAGCGTTTGCGCAAACTGCATGGTTTCGGGATTAAAACCAGGTGGTAACTGCGAATTGATTTCAATTTGTTGGGCGTCGAAATCAGCATTCAGGCGATAGCTAGTGTGTGAGAAAACTTGATATCGAAGACGTTTATTGATTGGAAGTTCGCTGCGCATTTCACCTAGCGTATTCAAACTCGTTGCCATACTCTCGATTTCTGGTGCATTAGGTACGCTATCAAGTCCAAATAAATAATGGGTATTGCCCGGTTCAAGTGTGATTTCTTGGACTAGTGGTTTGCCCTTTATTTCTAGTTTGATCGCTCCTTGCGGTACAGCTTGAGTTGATTGTTTCCAGCTGCGCCCATCGAATTGGCTCAAAATTATCGCGCGCCAATACATCGCGGATTTAGCAGGTGTCTCGTCCAAAAACTTAACCCGGAAAACTAGCTCGTCTGACATCGCCAACTTACTGATGTTGCCTGGCGACATAGAGTCAGACAGGCCACTGCGGGCTATATTGGCATCACTAGGTAAGCTCCACAGCGGTCCTTGAATTCTGGGGAATAGATAAAAGCAAAGCACGGTTAAGGGTGCTGCCAATAAGAGCATCTTCAGAATTAATTTGCAGCGCACCCAGAGCGACGGCGCTTTTTCTGAAAATTGAAACGATAACTGAGCGAGTAATAAACTAAATGCCGAGACCAATACCTGGAATGCTGAGCCTAAACTTTGGGAATCCAAAAAGCTGGTGAGCAGGAGGAAAAAGCCAAGAAACACGACGACGAACAGATCGCGTTTGGCATGCATCTCTAACATTTTGCAGGCCAAAAGTAAGATCAGCATGGCGACGCCAGTTTCCCGTCCGACGAAGCTGCGGAATTGCCAATAGATCGCACCCATTAGTAGGCTTGCAATCGGCAGCAGCAACCAGCGTGGAGGCAATTGGCGGCCACTTAAGGTCAGCCAAGCGCGCCACACCATCAGGCCGATCGCACTGGCACCGATCCAGATGGCGATAGAGCCTAGATGATTGGTAACGACCAGCAGGCAGGCAAACACCAGCAGTAAGGTATCAACTTTTTCACGACTTAGTCTGCGCCAGAACGCTATGAATTGATTGCTATTCGTACTGAATGTTAATGGCATATTCATCGCTGACCATCCGATTTCTCTTCGATGCCATAAAGTGCCAGAGCACGTAAGCAGGCGGCGCGATGTTCTTCATTCAAGGCAGGTGGATAGTCAATATGATCGAGTTTAAATCCGTAAGCAAGACCCTGTCGTTCAGCATCCAATATCCATGCGGTCATACGTGACAAGCGTAGTTCTATATCGAGCTGCGTATTCAGGGCAGAAAAATCGAGTACCACTTCACCCTGCGCGCCTCCTGAAAATAGTTTGGTGACCAAATTGCCGCCGGCATCCAGATCAATTCTCGCGATGTGCTTCCACGATAAATGTTTGAGTGGATCGCCCGATTGATAGCTGCGAACACCTGCAAAATCCTCATCGCCGTTGCTATGCAAGCCTGTTCCATCGTCACTGGGACTTAAGGGGAGAGTGGGTGGATCTATTTCTGGTGTCGGGTAGACCAGTGCTCTAGTATCTGGTAGCCAGGTGCTCCAGGCACGCAATAAGCCTAAGGGAAACCAGGTTTGAATTCGAATTCTTGGAATCGCTAAGTAGCCGCGTTGCTTGCTCTGTATCTGTAAACGTAACAGCAAATTTTCCTGAGGATTGATGTCGACGATATGTTCCACGGTATTGCTGGTGACGAAACTAAAATGCAGGGCATAGCGCGCTAAATTTTGCGGATTTTTGATATGTATGGGCAGCTCCGCTACATCACCAGCGAAAATAGGCGAGCAGGTGCCTGCGTTTAAACGCAAATAGGCCAGATTCCTAAAGGTGAATAGCGCATTGATGGCGGCCAAACCTGCCAGCAAATAGGTCATTGCAAAACCAAGATTTAAATTGTAATTGGTGGAGGCTAAAAATAACAAAACCAACATGACAAAAAAAAATAAACCGGGTTTGCTAGGCAGTGTGAATACGCGTCTTTGTTTGAGTACGACTTCCCCTTCTTCTGGACGTTTTTCCAAAAAGACGATACTGCGCCACTTTAACTTCAATTGATTAATCAAATTCATGAACTGATTGCTCGTAATTTGGATCGGGGTTGATCTATCACTGTACCGGCACTTTAAGCATCAGTTGTGTCAGCAAATCGGCACTAGCGTTCGCCTTGTTGTGCATCGCTTTGATAGGGCGTAGACGATGAGCGATGACGGGAATCAGTACCGCCTGTATATCTTCAGGTAACACGTGGTCGCGACCTTCCAACGCCGCCCAGGCGCGTGCAGCCTGAAGTAAAGCGATGGCCGCGCGTGGACTCATACCTTCTGCGAACAAGCTCGATTCACGAGTGGCTTGGGCGAGTCTTTGTAAATAATCGACCAAAGCGGGAGAAGCATGGATGTTTCTGACCGCGGCTTGGGTTTCCATTAATTCTTCTGGTCGCATAAGTGCAGGTAATTGCTTGAGCAAAGTTCGTCTGTCTTCACCCATGAGCAAAGCGCGTTCAGCTTGCGCATCGGGATAGCCAAGCGCGACACACATCAAGAAGCGATCAAGTTGCGATTCAGGGAGGGCAAAGGTGCCAACCTGATGCGTAGGGTTCTGAGTCGCAATGACAAAAAAGGGAGAGGGGAGTGGACGCGTTTGTCCTTCTGCGCTCACTTGCTGTTCTTCCATGGCTTCCAACAGCGCAGATTGTGTTTTCGGTGTGGCACGGTTGATTTCATCGGCCAATAAAACTTGGGTAAATATAGGGCCAGGATGAAAAACAAATTGGCTTTTTTCCCGTTCGAAGATGGATACACCAATCACATCAGTTGGCAATAAGTCAGAGGTAAATTGCATACGATTGAACTTAAGGCCTAAAGATATGGACAACGCATGCGCTAAGGTTGTCTTACCTACACCAGGTACGTCTTCAATTAATAAATGACCTCCCGCCAATAAACAAACCAGAGCTTGTTGTATCTGTTTTGGTTTGCCAATAATTACCTGGTTCAGTTGCTTCGCTACGTCGTGGACTTTTGAAAACATAGGTTCTTCCCATAGAATCGATAGTGTATCTGCAGGCCTGATTGTAAGCAGATTTCGATTTATTTGTTTGTTAAGTTCAATCTTAAGTCACATTCAATATAAGTATTTTTTAATTAACTTTTTAAGCTGAAATGCTACCCGTCTCAAAGTATCGTTAGTTTATTTGAAATTCTTGCGCCTAGATTTCTGCTTTTTAAGCAAAACAATTTCCTAGGTCATGCCGCAAGTCCGTAAAATAGCGACTTAAATTTAATTTCGCTACATCAGCTAAATTATTCCAACTACCTCAATAAACTCGGATAGAACCTCTTTTTGTCGATGGTTTTGCCGGAGATTGCAGTATTTACTGTAAATCTTTCGCGCATGATTTGGCAGTAATCGTTCTGATTCATCAAAGAAGAATACGCATGTCAATACAATGGTTCCCAGGACATATGAATGCAGCGCGCAAGAAAGCTGCAGAAACCATGGAAAACACCGATCTGGTGATCGAAGTGCTCGATGCCCGCATCCCGCAAGCCAGTTGCAATCCTATGGTGGAACAATTGCGCTTGTTTCGTCAGCGTCCTTGCCTGAAAATTTTAAACAAAAGCGATCTGGCTGATCCGCACGCAACCAAGGCTTGGTTGGATTTTTATAATGCGCAAAAAGGCGTCAAAGCGGTCGCCATGAGTTGCAAGAAGCCTGCGGATGTCGCCAAGGTACCAGGTTTTGCCTTAGAAATGGCACCGCATCGTGGTGTGCCGACCAAGCCCTTGCGAATGATGATCATGGGTATTCCCAACGTTGGTAAATCGACTTTGATGAATGCTTTGTTGAAAAAACGGGTCGCGAACGTCGGCGATGAGCCTGCAGTAACCAAGGTGCAGCAGCGGCTGTACCTAGGGAAGAATATGATTTTGACCGATACGCCGGGTATGCTTTGGCCAAAGATCCAACATCCGACCGATGGTTTGATGCTGGCAGCGAGCCATGCGATCGGTGTGAATGCTTTGATTGAAGAAGAAGTCGCGACCTTTCTCGCTGAGATTTTGTTGCAGCGTTATCCGCAATTTTTGACCACCCGCTATGGTATGAATACCGAGGGTATTGATGCGGTCAGCGTGATCGAAGGCGTCGCCAAGAAACGCGCCTATCGCTTAAAAGGTGGTGATTGGGATTTTGAAAAAGCGGCTCATACTTTATTGCTCGATTATCGTAGTGGTGTATTGGGGCGGGTCAGTTTAGAGACACCACAGAGCCGTGAACACTTATTGGCTACTTACGTGCCGCCTGTTTTGTTGGGACAAGGCAAAAGTGTTGATACCGGTATGATGGAAGATGCTTTGGACCAAGACGAAGATAATTAGTCATATTGCGTGAGGATCGGCAGCGATGGGGAAGTTGTTTGCCAAGATACTGTGTAGCGTTCTGATGGCGTATGCGGGGTATGCCGCCGTGGAGTATTTTCTGCCTGGTATGGGCGGCATAGGCATTGCGGTGACGGCTAATTTTTGGGGACGATTATTTGCGCGCGACTTCATCAATTTATTTTCCTGGATAAAATATCAAGCGAAAAAATCTGCGGTGTTTCATTGGCATGGTAGTTACTATAGTTTTGATGGGCGGCAGATTCGTTTCTTCTTGATTGAAGGCACTGTATGGATTCCTCTTCGCGATTTGCAGCGTTTGTTGGAGCCTGACGTAAGCGAGCGTGAGTTACGTTTATTAGGTACTGCCTATGGCGTGATTCCGGATCAAAAAATAAAGGGTGTCACGGAAGAAGCCTTGTTGCAATTGCTGAGATCGCGCACGGAAAGCCGACACACTAGCTACAAGATGGTCAGACTTAAAAAGTGGTTGTTGACCAATGCCTTGCCGAACGTCAAACGTTTACCGAAGTCTGCAATAAATAATATTTGACCGCGCATTTTTGACGGAGTTAGCTTGGTGTTCCGAGTTTGCTTCGCGCATTTGTTATGACCAATTGTGATTGAAAAATAATAGAAGAATCTGGGAGTTTTTGAATGCGATTGATCCACAGCTTCATTGTTGCAAGTTGTTTGAGCATGCTATCCCTGACGGTCGCAGCACAAGTACTGTCACCGACGCCATCGAAAGCAAAGAAAACTTCAGCTGAAAAGCTACTTGTGCCCAAGGTACAGGAATCGATTTTACGACCTCATTTAGCCTATTTGTCAGATGACTTATTGGAAGGTCGTGGCACTGGGCAACGTGGTGGTGATTTGACGGTGCGTTATTTAGAGACCCAAGCTGCTTTGATCGGTCTGCAGCCACTCACCCAGAATCAAGCGTTCCCTTATCGTCTTCCGGTGCAAATCATCGGTTCCTTAACTCTGCCAGATAGTCATATTGAGTTTCAAGCTGCAGGTAAAACTTATGCGCCGAAAGCAAGCACCCAAATATTGATTGCCAATTCAAATGGTCGTGATCAAGTCGATTTTGAGGCACCTCTGGTTTTTGTCGGATATGGCGTGAATGCGTCAGAAGAATCATGGGATGATTACAAAGGTATCGACGTTAAAGGCAAAGTGTTGGTGATGATGGTGAATGACCCACAGCCAACAGCGACTGAGCCTACGCGATTTGCTGGTGAGGCAATGACATATTACGGACGTTGGGTGTATAAGTTTGAGGAAGCTTCGCGCCGTGGCGCAGCAGGAGTGTTGTTGATACATACCAATGCGTCTGCCGCTTATGGTTGGAATGTGCCGCAGGCCAGTTTTAGTCATGAGCGCTTTAGCCTTGCTGGCGGCGGGAATCCTATGGAAGGGTGGTGGGCGGAGGATAGTATTCAAAGTGTGTTTGCGGATGCAGGTCTCAACCTCAATGCGATGCGAGCACAAGCTGAGCGTCGCGATTTTCTTCCTATTCCTTTATCACTGCAGGCTAAGGTAAGTCTACGCAGCGCGGTACGTCAAGTTGAGCAGTTTAATGTGATCGGTTTGGTACCGGGTACTGATCCGGTGCTAAAAAAAGAAGCAGTCGTCTACTCTGCGCACTGGGACCACCTGGGTAAAGTCGAAGAGGCAGGCAAACCGGTTCAGATTTGGAATGGCGCAGTAGATAATGCGACTGGTACTGCAGCTTTGTTGGCGATGGCGCAAGCAGCTGTGAAG
>CAUPNA010000167.1:0-9133 GCA_963512475.1 uncultured Undibacterium sp. | reverse complement strand
GGTATCGCCGTTACTCAGTAAAACTGCGTAGGCACCATCATGAGAAATTTCTAAAGTGCGAATCGCATCAATACGAACCAAGGCCGTTCTATGTAAGCGCAAGAACAGTGCCCTAGGAAGTCGTTCTTCCATAGCTGAGATCGTCGTTCTATGTAAAATCACACGATCGAATAGATGCAACTCCACATAATTAGCGGCAGCACTTAACCAAATAATTTCATGAATATCGATACGCTCTATCTTGCCGACCGAACGCACCGCGACATGGCTTAAGTTGGGTGTCGCCGCACCTGACTTTTCCGCATCTTTTTCCAGAAAATAATCTTGCATTACCGCGCTTTGCGCTAATTGTTGTTTGGTCTGCAGCGCGAGCTTGGCGCGCGCCAGCATCGCGGCAAAGCGTTCGTCATCAAAGGGCTTGAGTAGATAATCGAGTGCAAAGATTTCAAATGCACTGACCGCATGTTTATTGTATGCCGTGATAAACACAATCAAAGGTGGCTGAGGGTAGTGGATCAATTCGCGTGCAAAGTCTAAGCCGGACTGAGTCGGCATTTCTATATCCAATAAGACGAGGTCGATGGTTTCGTTTTGCAATAGCAACCGTGCTTGCGCAGTAGAATGACAGCTTGCGACCACCATCCAATCGGCGTGATCGGCGAGGGCGTATTGCATATTGGTCAGTGCCGGTAACTCGTCATCGACCATCATGACTTTATATTTTTGGGTGTCCATTTTTGCTTTTAACTTAGGAAGTACCTAGGGTCTGTTGAGGAATACTGATCTCAGCAATAAATTCACTCTCTGTCTGCGTCGTCACCAAACTGGCTTGTCCTTGGTACAAGATCTGCAAACGTTCTCGCGTCGAAGCTATGCCTAGCCCATGTCCACTGCTAGCCCTACCGGGTGTAAACAGGGCATTGCGAATACGAAAAACGGTCTTGCCATCCACCATGCTCAGTTCTATATCAATGCGGCACTGCTCGTGGTGCGTTTCTACCCCGTGGTGTATCGCGTTTTCTACCGATGGCTGCATCAATAAGGGTGGACAAGGAACCGCCTGCCAATCTCTTTCCTCGACATGCCAGACTATCTGCATGCGGTCGCCGAACCGCAATAATTGCATATTCAGATAATCGCGCACAAATTGCAATTCATCGGCAACGCTCAACCATTCATGCTTACTCGAGTCGAGTACATAGCGTAATAGCGTATTAAGTTGTTTTAGTGCAGTCGCCGCCAACTGCCGGTCTGCACCACGGACTAGCGCGCTGATGCTATTAAGTGCATTGAATAAAAAGTGCGGCTTGAGCTGTCCTTGCAAGAGTTGCAGGCGCAATTCCATACTTTCATTTTGCGTGGAGATCAATTCCAATTCACGTGCCACCGTGCGCTGCCAGGCGGCGAAACCGACTTGAAGAAAATAAGAGAACAAAATCAAAAATAGATCTATCCACAGAATGAAGGCCGAGGCCTTTTTGAATTCTGGCAAAAAAAGTGATAGTGGTTTATCCGCAAACCATAGCGTAATCAACACCTTGTTTGCTGTGACTAGTGGCAGCCCCAAGGCGACCATCGACAAGGCGCTAATTAGCATGTAAAGGGGTGTTAGCATTTTCTCTGGCTCAAACCAAATGGCGACAGCGAGTAAGCAATTACCCAAAGAAAGGGGTAAAAAGATCAGCAAGTATTGAATCAGTATCGACGCTTTGGGTTGCGTCAACGTATCACTTTTGGCATCCAAAAAAATAGCCAGTATATGAAGCAAGGCAATGCAAATCCACAGGCTAAAAGAGAGCGCACAAACCACGATCAGCGATTGGTAACTGCCCTTCTCACCTGTCGACAATGGAGTTCTAGCGTTAAGCATCACTAAGCTCCGACAAAGGAAAGTTTAGTATTATTCCATGGGCGAATGTGTCTGAAGCTGTGTGACGCACAAAGTGAATCGTAGCATCTTTGCCTTGCAATAAGGCGATACGTTGTTGCGCTGCCTGCAGTTCTTCTGTCATAGCGGGAACCTGTCCGGCGTCAGCGCTAAAATCTAGCACCAAATGTAAAGCATTCTGCACAATACCGGCTTGAACACGTAGATGCTCATTCGTATGCTGCAAACTCGACTGCATATTGCGCACCGCGTAGTCAAACAGCGGATACAGTAGCAATGGCGGAATCTGGTGCGCCGACCAATCCCGTACTTCCAATGTCCAATCAACTTGCAGGCGACCATCGAAACGTAGATTTTGCAAACTCAGATAATCTTTTAAAAAACGAATCTCACTCTCGATACTAATCTCAGTCTCTTGCGAGGACTCTAAAACATAGCGTAGCAAATCACTCAAACGTGCTAGGGCCCGCGTCGCCATTGGCCCTTCGGCATTGATCAGTAGATTTTCTATTCCTTCAAGCGAGCTGAGCAAAAAGTAGGGTTCAAGATGAGAACGCAATTGCAGCAACTTCAAGGTCAATATGTCTTGTCGTGATTGACTAGCGATCATTAGTTGCTGACGACTACGTTGCCAATAACTGAACGCCAAATGCGCCGAGAGGGTGAACAAGAGAATCATGACATCCACCCAAATTTGCAAAGGTGAAATCAGTCGCACAATCTCATCCCAACTGGGTTCATGCTTATTGATACGAAACGCCATAAATGCATGTTCATAAATGATATGCACAGGTAAAAACACCAGCAGCAGAACCAGAAAAATCTTCAAACCCAAGCGCCATTGAATACTTTCACGCAAGCTGGCGAAGTACAACATCAAACCCGTACTCAGCAAAGGCCAGGGCAGCAGAATCACAAAAAACTTCGACAACTGCCGTTGAATATTGACCGGCACGCCCACATTGCGCAAATCATAAAGATTCGCAAACGTCGCCAGAAAGAGTAAGACCGTCCACAACAACCAGACAACCGCAATCGATCGCCACAAACTCTTTTTAGAGCAGCCGATATCGCGTACAGTCGTCAATCTGGTTGGGTCGAAGCTGGCCTGCATAGGCGTAAGGGGTCAGTATTAGGAGAAAGTTACAGCTTGCCATGACTTAGGGATAAAAGCATCTAGCTTGGGATCAATTGAGGAAAATTTGGGATGGTTAGGGGTTGAGAATTCCGCTGCTTCGTTCGATAGAGATCAAAAAATGTTGCGGCATATCGCATATGTGCCTCTTGCTGACGCCATTGATCGCTGAGATCCCAAGCGACTCCAATTAAGCATAAGCAATCGAGAGATAGTGAACTTAACATTGTTTGCTTGACGCGCTGAGATTGCTTGATAAAATGACTAGCTTTAGTGCGTGACACTTTTTGTAAAAATTTTGGTACAGTGAAAATCCGCGATACTTTACTAAGAATGAGTATTCATGGTGCTTTGGCAATGATTTCATGAAAAGTGTTATGCGTCACGTTAAATTATTAGGCGACATTGTGTTGCCGATATCTAGTTATATGATGCCAATCAATGAGTAACGACGAGCTTTTTTTGACTGGTGATGCTTTCTTCGACGAAGGGAATGTGGAAGGCGCATTTGCTGTGTTTTTAGAGGGCGCCCAAAACGGATGTGTTCTTTGCATGACCCGCTTGGCGTGCATGTACACATCAGGTGAGGGTATTGAGTGCGACTACGATAAGGCCATCGAGTGGGAACTTGAGGCCGTTAATCGGGGGGATGTTTCTGCGCTATTAAATGTCGGAATTTCGCACAGAATAACAGGTGATATACGCAAAGCAAAGTACTGGTTTGAGAAATCAATCGAAGCTGGTGACGGCAGCGGTGCATTAGAATTGGCAAGGCTTTATATGGTTAGCGACAAAGAAATTTCGACAGTAAAGAAATATTTGAATTTGGCGATTGTCAGTAAAAATATGTGCGAGGCCGATATTGAAGAAGCTCGACAGTTACTTTCTCAAATATGAAAGCATATAACATGACTTTCGAAAATGACGCGCGAATAAGCGCTTTTCTAAAATTTACTGATTGGCGCGCGCACCTCTCAAATCTGAGTTAGGAGTTAAAAATAAAATCATCTCCATCCTTGGCCTTGCTTTCAGGAATGACTGTTTCACATGTCTGGCTCGGTATCGGTTCCGCACTTTTTCTTGAACTTGGCGCGCTGTCTGAAGGGAACAAACGAAAAGACGGCTCTTTGGGTAACTCCCTTGGCGAAGTTACCGTTATGGTTGATTTCGACTGGAGAGTGGAACGCCAAAAATCTATTCTCGGCGGTAGTCACGACACGCCAAAGCGTCGCATTTCAATTTCTAATTTACTGTTAAACACTACTATCGTTTCGGCTCAAACAGTCGGTAGAATTCCAGAGCTTCAATTGCAGCTTTCAAATAAACTATGGATTTCAACTTTCAGTCACGATAAGGGGCAACCAACCTGGGCGGTTGGCTTTAATTCGCTGGATTTAGGTTGGCTTTGCGTTGAAAGAGGAAAGCTTTGTGTTGACCAACGAAACTCCTAACAAGGCATTGGGTAGTGATGCCGTGTTAACATTATTTCTTCGTGCTGGCCGCAATTCGCGGCGCACATTACTCTTGCGTTAGAGAGAAAAATGTTCTTTGCCCATCGAACTAAACAGCGATTTCGAACTGCGCTAGTCGCTGCTGTTGGCTTTGCCTGCCTGGTTGGTATTGTAGCGGCGGTGTTTCCTAGGGAAGACAAGAGTTTCGTGCTCTCTTATTTTTGGTGGATGCTGGCTATTCTTTTAGGACTGGCGGTCTATGCCGCAATTGAGCTATTCGGCACATGGAGTCTCAGTTTGCCTTTCTGGCAGCGCATGCCAAGTTGGACGCGTGTACTGCTCCTTGTCGTACTAATATGTGTCATCGTTGTCACTGCTTTTTTCACAAGTCAATACTTTGGGAGCGATCTTGCATTCTAAGCTTGCACCCGTCCCACATCACTGCTTTGGAGAAATTGGATGAAAAGTGTTATGCGTTACGTTAAATTGTTAGGCGACATTGTGTTGCCTATATCTAGTTAGGGAAACCAATGACCTATCGCGCACTGTTATTTGTTGTAGCCTTATTTATGTCCTCGCATACGGGCGCCTGTTCTTGCGTGCGACCTTATACCGTTCAAGATAATGTTACTGGTGCAAACGAAATTTTCGTGGGCCGAGTAGTTGCTATGAAAAAGTTTGCCTCTCATCCTAGCCTACCAGGTTGGTCTGGCGCTCAGGCCGAGGTCGAGGTTACACAAAACTTGAAGGGCAATAGTCAAAAGCGAACGACCGTAATAACAGGCAAAGGCGAGGGAACTTGTGGAGTTCCAATGCGTGCTGGTATGTCATACGTATTTTTTTTGTAGACGAAAAGCGTAAAATTAGTATCAGCAATGGGACAAGAGAATACGTTAAGGAACGCATAGATAGCGACCAATACGTCAGCGAAATCAAGTCCTATGTCGCCCCTCTCCCTAACTTGTCGTTGCACACAGACGCGCAGGCGCACCAGTGAACTCAAACGTTATACCTACACAGAAACAAACTATGGAAAATCCCTTTGAGAAATTTAATACTTGGTGGAAAAGCGCCTTAACAGACTCACCACTAAAGCAAAAAAGTGCAGTTTGCATCTCCACAATCGACAGCAACGGTTATCCGTCTGGCCGATTTGTTGACCTAAAAGCAGTCAATGAATTAGGGTTTACTTTCTGCACCTACCTGAATTCAGCCAAAGGCGAACATATCAATGAGAATGCAAAAATCGCATTAACGCTTTGGTGGGATCACGTAGGTTATCAAGTGAGAGTTTTAGGTAAAGCTCAGCCTATTAGTGAGAATGAAGCGGAAATATACTGGAAGACGCGCAGTAAAGACGCTCAGTTAACTACCACTGCGTTTGAGCAGAGCAAACCATTGGAAAATGAAGACGAATTGCACACTAAAATAGAGCGTATATCTGATCAGTACCTTAATTCAGAAGTGCCGAAGCCAAAGACTTGGGGTGGTTATATTATTCAACCACTATCCATTGAGTTTTTAACATTTAGAGAAAGTCGGCTCCATCTTCGTGAGCTTTATACTTTAAAAGAAGGCGCTTGGTGCAGGAGCTTGTTGCAACCTTAGCTCAGCCAAATTGGGTCGGGTGTAACCCGCGCCGAAAAACCGTTGGAGACGATCAAAAGTTGACATCATTTTGGTACACAGAGTCCGAGAATTGTCGTTTAGTTCAACAGCAGCGCGGATTGCACCCGCCCTACATGACTAAAGCCAATGTAGTCGAGCTCTTGTCCGAGTTGCCATAGGTATTTTCGATGCTATGATGGCTTACGTTGATGCTACATAAACGAAAATTTAAACAGGCAAATCTATGACAAACGACACGAAGTGCAAAAACTGCGACTCATTTTTGGTCGGTAGTTTCTGCTCAAGTTGCGGACAGAAAGCAGATACTCATCGAATAACAATTACCCATTTTCTTCACGAGTTCTTTCACGCCTTAACGCATACCGACAGGGGAATTTTACTGTTGATGAAAGCCCTCATCTTAAGACCTGGCGAGGTGGCGAAAGAGTATCTCGATGGAAAGAGAAAGAAGTATTTTAATCCGCTTACATTTATTATAATAATATCATCTATTTATGCGTATTTGAGTTACAAAACGGGATACTTCGAAGCGCTTTCCGGATTCGATAGACAAATTAAAGTAGAGGGCGAGATATTTACAGAGAGCATGCAATTGATGCTTGAAAATCGAAAGATTCTGAATCTATTTTTAATGCCCGTACTCGTCTCATTCTTGTCATGGATTTTCTTCATGAAGCAGAAAACAAATATGGCCGAAAACATTGTTCTCAATTCATTTGTTCTGGGCCAGATTTATCTCATCATGATCGTGATCTTTATTCCAGGATTTTTGCTTTTCCCTGAAACGATTAAGGCCAATAACTATATGTCCCATGGGCTCATGTTGGGATATATGAGTTTGGCGTATCATCAATTTTTTAAGGGTAATGTTTTCCTTACCGTTCTAAAGACAGCTTTGATAATTGTTCTCTTTATCCTCTTGTTTTGGCTTAGCATCATAGGATATGTGATGGTAAAACATTTGATTTTCGGGTAATGATTAAGCAAGAATCAGGGATATCGAACGAGTCAAGTAGGTCGGGTGCAACCCGAGCCGACAAACGCTTGAGGATTGCCAATAGTTAGTGTGACATGGGTGTACAGAGTTCGAGAAGTGTCATTTAATTTCTAGCTCAGCGCGGGTTGCACCCGCCCTACATGACAGCCCTACTTTACTAAGGTTGAGCATTCAGCCTACTTTCGAGAGATATTATGAAAAGTGTTATGCGTTACGTTGAATTATTAGGCGAGATGATGTCATGACCCTTGCAAAGACTTCTCAGACGATGCGGTTGCGGGTGGTCGTCGTCTCTCCGCCGCCAGGCGTGGTATTCGCGGTGCAGCGAGGGCGCTCCGATCTGCTTCTCCCCACAACTCAGGGCACAGAGTCCGTCCGGTTTGACTTTGAGCTCCGTGTCGGAGGGGTGCTTGCCGACGGTTCTCCAAATTATCTTGGCGAGTTTGCACAGGGCACGCCTGCGGATCGATTTGTCTATCTTAACTCCGGAACATTGGCAGGACAGCATGGCTCTTGTTGGACGCGTAGAGCGAAGCTAAAGCTCGGGTCAATTCCCGCCGAAGTGGCCCAAGCTGCTGTCGGAAATGCCGGATGTGTTGTGGAGGCTCTGGTCGTCGGAACCATGGCTGATGGGGGTCCAATTTGCGCGTCAATCAAGCTGCACGCAGTCACATGGAGCTTGGCACAGAATGTTGCCTAGCACAGTCGGTTGGGCTGATAAGTCCAACATTCACCAGCTATTGACATTACAGAAGGTTCGCCTATGTTGGGCTTCGCTAGCTCAGCGCCAACCTACCTAACTGGAAATTTATTCGCGAAGCACATCGCGGGTTGCACTCGTCCTACATGACTTTTCACCTTTTTCGACCGTAACGCGTGGGCACGATGAAGCCGTGCCCACCCTACGGATCTGCTGCCGAATTGCGGTGTTTGCTTGCTCAAATTTGGGTGGAGAATTTATGTTGATTGTTCTCTTGCACGATGTTTTCAGCACAGTAGGGCTGATAAGCTCAACACTTACCAACTATAAACCTTACACAAACTTGTCTAAGTTGGGTGTATCAGTGACGATTTCCTCGCGCGCCTACAATGTCACCCGCCCTTGCATTTACGCTGACATTCCTTTCTAATCTGAGCATGAACATCCCAAACCCGACCGCCCAAGCGCTATTCAAACAAGCGTACGCCTTCCACCAGCAAGGCAAAATCCAACAGGCAAAACCGCTGTATGAGCAAATCATTGCGATGGCGCCTGAGTTGACTGACGCCTATTTGTTATTGGGCGTGATTGCGCAGCAGATGCGCGATTCGCAGCTGGCGATTCGTTATTTTGAAACGGTGATCCAACAACAACCTAAGCTTGCTGTGACGTATTGCCATTTGGGTGTGGCACAAAAAAGCTTGCAGTTATTCGATCAGGCACTAAAAAATTATGACCAGGCGATTGCATTAGACCAACGACTACCCGATGCTTTTTATAATCGTGGAATTTTGAAAGCCGAATTGCGCTCCTATGACTCAGCTATTCTTGATTACGATGCTGCGATTGCCTTGCGACCTCACTATCCCGAGGCTTTTTGCAATCGTGGTATCGCCCTACGCCAACTACAACGTTTTGCGGAAGCGCTGACCAGTTATACGCAAGCCCTAGTCTTGAAACCAGATTTTGCCGATGCCCAATACAACCGTGGTCTGTGCTGGCTGCAACTGGGTGATTTTGCGCAGGGTTGGCCAGCCTATGAATGGCGATGGCAATGTCAAGGCATTAGTGCGTCTAAAAATCGCAGAACGTTCGCTGCACCTTTATGGTTGGGTGAACAGGATTTAGCAGGCAAAACCATCTATGTGTACAGTGAACAAGGCTTGGGCGACACGCTGCAATTTTGTCGCTACATTCGCGTACTTAAAGCGATGGGGGCGTCTGTGATACTCGAAGTGCAGGCACCTTTACTTAGCTTATTGCAGCAACTCGAAGGGCTTGATCAATGCATCGTACGTGCTGAATCTTACCCGCTGATGGATTATCAGATTCC
>CAUPNA010000166.1:0-9241 GCA_963512475.1 uncultured Undibacterium sp. | reverse complement strand
TTACCACCTTCATAATGTGCACGAAGGATGTTACGACCGATACGGCCATAGCCGTTAATTGCGACGCGAATCGTCATGGTTCAATCTCCAAAAAGACAAACAGCAACAAAAAATAAAACACAAAAAAATCTTAACATCTCGCCGCAGAGGCGCTGAGCCCGCAGAGAATTAAATAAAAGAACTCTGCGTACTCTGCGCCTCTGCGGTTAAAAGTTTTTCCACTTCAACGACAAATCACTGAAGCGCTTTCGGAAATGGCAAGGCATCTGCCGACGCCATCATCACACTCAAATCACTCCAACCATAACCAACTTCGGTCAGGTCCAACCCATCCCAGCTAAAATCTTGCTCGATGAGGATCTCTCCACCGAGTTCTTCGTAAAAATTGCGGGCCTGGGAATTGCCATCAATCACCCAGATCACGCAACTAGTGCAGCCCATCGCTTGTAAGGATCGAGCCGCTTTGTGCAACATGCGTTTGCCTATGCCACAGCGTTGCCATTGTGGACGAATATAAATCGCATTGATTTCACCATCGTTATCTAGCTTAGCCTCAGGCAACTTCATCGCCGACACGAAGCCAACGATTTCATCTTCACTCACCGCCACATATACGCACAAGCTGTCTTCTTTTACAGGCAATGCCTGCAAAATCGTACGCCAATGCAAGACATTTTCGTTCAGATCCATCTCAGCCAAATAGCTATCAGGGATCATGCCGCGATAAGTCGTGCGCCAGCCTTCGATGCGTATTGCTGCTATCGCTTCCGCATCATCGACGGTGGCACGACGTAATTGGATTTCCTTGATTTTATTCATATTGAGTCTGGATCAATTGCGCATGGTCAATATAAAGTAACTTAAGCCAAAACCGATTTAACTTTCGCCACCACGTTCTCTACCGTGAAGCCAAAGTATTTAAACAAAACGCCTGCTGGTGCAGATTCGCCGAAAGTATCGATACCGACCACAGCGCCTTCTAAGCCAACATATTTATGCCAGAACGCTGTCACACCAGCTTCAATCGCCACGCGTGGCAAACCTTTGCCCAATACGCTCAACTGATATACCTTGTCTTGACGATCAAATACGTCAGTCGAAGGCATAGACACGACACGTGCTGCAATACCTTGCGTAGCTAATTCAGCGGCGGATTTAACTGCGAGTTCAATTTCAGAGCCGGTCGCGATCAAAACGACTTTAGCATCTGGCGCATCTTGCAGAATATAGCCACCACGTGCGATGTCAGCGATTTGCTGTGCACTGCGTTCTTGGAACGGTAAGTTTTGACGGGAGAAAATCAATGTCGATGGGCCATCTGCACGTTTGATCGATTCAGCCCAAGCGACTGTCGATTCTGTGGTGTCACATGGACGCCAGTTATCCAAATTCGGAATCAAACGCATGCTGGAGATGTGCTCAACTGATTGATGCGTAGGACCATCTTCACCCAAGCCGATAGAGTCATGCGTGAACACGAACAGCGTACGAATTTTCATCAAAGCAGCCATACGAATCGCATTGCGACTGTAATCAGAGAATGTCAGGAAAGTCGCGCCGAACGGCAAGTAACCGCCATGCAAGGCGATACCATTCATGATCGCGCTCATACCAAATTCACGCACGCCGTAGTTGATGTGATTACCGGCTTGATTTGCACGAACCGCAACGCACTCTTTCCAATTAGTCAGATTGGAGCCTGTCAAATCCGCTGAACCACCCAAAAATTCTGGCAAGCTTGGGGCGAATGCTTGAATCGCATTTTGACTCGCTTTACGAGTGGCGATCGTTTCCTTCTTCTCAACCACGGATGCCAATGCGGCTTTCACGACTTCGTCAAAATTCGCTGGCAAAGTGCTATTCATACGACGGGTCAATTCGGCGGCTTTGCTTGGTTGTGCTGCGCTGTATGCGGCGAACGCAGCATTCCATTCCGCCTCATCTTTTGCACCATTCGCTTTCGCATCCCATGCGCTGTACACATCCGCTGGTACTTCAAACGGTGGATAATTCCAATCAATATTCGCACGTACTGCGGCAACTTCTTTGTCACCTAATGCAGCACCATGCACATTGTGCGTGCCTTGCATATTTGGCGAACCTTTACCGATGATGGTACGGCAGCAAATCAGCGTTGGTTTATCAGATGCTTTTGCCGCAACAATCGCTTGATTAACTGCATCGACATTATGACCATCGACAGCGCGAATCACATTCCAACCATAGGCTTCAAAACGTGCAGGTGTATCGTCCGTGAACCAGCCTTCAACATGGCCGTCAATGGAGATACCGTTGTCGTCCCAGAATGCGGTCAACTTATTCAACTTCCACGTTCCAGCTAAAGAACAAGCCTCGTGAGAAATACCTTCCATCAAGCAACCATCACCCATGAATACATAAGTGCGATGATCAACAATATTCGCGCCATCGACATTGAATTCCGCGGCAAGTAATTTTTCTGCCAGCGCCATACCAACCGCGTTGGTAATACCTTGACCCAGTGGACCTGTAGTTGTTTCTACACCGGGAGTGATATGCACTTCTGGATGACCCGCTGTCTTGGAATGCAATTGACGGAAATTACTGATTTCTGACATAGGCAAATCGTAGCCAGTCAGATGCAGCAAGGAATAATGCAACATCGAACCATGACCATTCGACAAAACGAAACGATCACGATTAACCCATTTTGGATTGGTAGGGTTATGACGATAATGTCCTGCCCACAATGCCACCGCGATTTCTGCCATGCCCATAGGAGCACCTGGATGACCAGAATTGGCTTTTTGAACAGCGTCCATAGACAATGCGCGAATCGCATTGGCCATCTTAGAAGTATTTTCAGGCTGGAAAGTGGATGTCATAGCGGCAGTGGAGATAGGTTTATAAAATCGTGCAGGAGAACAAAACGGGTTTTATCCTAGGTGCAAAGCAAATAACTTGCTTTAACATTATCGTTTCATCCCATAAAGTCCGTTATTTTACCAGAGCAGCGCCTCACAGAATACAATTGCGACTTTCACATCATTTTTAGACGGATTTATGGAAGGTTTGCACCTCACTGCGGATTGCTTTAATTGCCTATGCGATCCCACGCTTTTATTTGAAGAAAAACGCTTAAGTGAATTAGTCCGAGAGCACACGAACCAGGCTGGTTTAAGCATCGTCGGCGAGAAGTTTCATGCCTTTACTTATCCAGATGGTAGTGCCGCTGGCGTCACCGGCACCCTACTCCTTGCTGAATCACACGTCGCAATTCACACTTGGCCTGAACGTCAGGCGGTTACGCTGGATGTGTACGTCTGCAATTTCGAAAACGACAATAGTGCTAAAGCACGTGACATCGTCGACCGATTGGTTGCCGTTTTTCTGCCACAGCAAGTTTCGCGTCAAGAATTACAGCGTGGCTTACCCCCATCCAACTACGTCGCACCGGCAGTAGAGTATTTAAGTCCTTACACGTCCATGCAAACGAAAATTAGCGAAGTACTTGCAGAAGTTCAAAGTCCCTTTCAATCGATACAAATAGCGGATACACCAGAATTTGGCAAAGTCATGCGCATCGATGGCGCCATGATGACGTCAGAAAAAGATGAATTCTATTATCACGAATCTTTAGTGCATCCGGCAGCGATCGCGCATGGCAATCCACAAACCGCACTGATCATTGGCGGGGGCGATGGTGGTTCGACAGAAGAACTATTGAAGTACGGCAGCATACAAAAAATCACGCTATGTGAAATCGATGAACAAGTCATTGCGCTTTCTCGACAGTATTTGACGACGATTCATCAGAATGCATTCGAATCACCCAAGGTGAGTATCATTCACACCGATGGCTTTGCATTCATCCAAGAGAATCAAGAAAAAGATCGTGAATTTTACGATTTGATCTTGTTAGATCTAACCGATCCAATTGCGCCAAATGGCAGCAATTTAGCCGAGTCTTGCATGAGCGAAGAATTTTTCCTCGCCTGCTATGCACGATTAAATCCTCGCGGCTCTGTTGTCTTGCATCTAGGTAGCCAGTTCTACCATCAAGAGCGCTATCAAACCACATTGGCACGTTTGAAAAAAACATTTGATGTAGTTAGTCCCTATGCAGTTTTTATTCCTCTATATGGCGCTTTATGGGGGATGGCGATCGCGACGAAATCGGATGAAACAATGAACATCTGTGACCCTGCAAATTTAACAGTCAGCTCAATCAAGGATCGACTACAGGTACAAAAAATAACTGGCTTGCAATACTACAGTGCAGAGGCGCATACCAGAATGTTTGCGACATCTACAAGCAGAGCTTAAAATCTTTGTCACTGTGCTCGGCCTTCACTCACAGAAACAACAGGTCTTCAGCAACGGTAAAACAAAAGCACGAAGACCATTACAAGCACGCATCGCAGTATTACAATAGCAACTCACATTCTTAAAAGAATCATTGAACCCAGATTTTCCATTAGGATTTGTGATGGTGACGGATGCACTTTTTGAGGCAGTTTTGTTGCGAATGAGGCGTCAATAGCGAGCTATTGACAACGAAGAGCAGCAAAAGTGGCCAAAAATGCGCCGTCAGTGCACAAATAGTACCGCAGGTGCGCCTAATGAGAAATCTGGGTTGAATATAACAGGGAGTGCCGATGAGCACACAATATAAACGCCGTGTTTCACAAAGCTTGCCATTGATGTTGGTCGCCTCTGCCGCGGTTGCCAGTTTAACAGGGTGCGGCAATGATGATCCGAACGCCAATCTGGCCAGTGTACGTGACGAATACAAAAGTTTAGAAGACTGCAAAGAAGACTGGGGCAGTACCGATCCTTGTCAACCCCAACCAGTGCCACCCAATAGCAATGCCATTGCCAATACGGGCAACACGTCGGGCGGACACATATATACAGGTCGCTACTGGGGTCCAAGCTACTACGACGGGCAACGGCATGTTGCACAACGTAGTTTTTTAGGAAGCCGGTTTAATGGCAGTAGTGCGCAGTTAAGTGATAAATCAGTTAGTCGTAACGTGACCCGCAGCGTTAGTCGTGGTGGCTTTGGATCAAGCTCGCGTGGCTTCTCTGGTGGAGGCTAAACGCGATGATTCGTGAATCATTAACACCACGTTCAAACTGGCAAAAGCAATTTGAGGATTTAGGTTTCAGCTATCATTCAATTGATGGACTGTACTGGGACGAACGCTATGCATATCGATTTACTGCGCAGCAGATCGATGTATTAGAACAGGCAACGGTCGATTTACATCAAATGAGCTTGCAAGCAGTAGAGCATGTCATTCGCCAAGGACAAATCGAACGATTTGCTGTGCCAGAAGCTTTTTGGGTGCAAGTTGAAGAGAGCTGGCGCGATAAGGAATTTTCGTTGTTTGGTCGCTTCGATTTGAGTTGGAATGGCACTGGCGCCCCCAAGATGTTGGAGTATAACGCCGACACCCCGACTGGTTTAGTAGAGTCCTCGGTGGCGCAATGGTATTGGTTGCAAGATGTTTTTCCCAATACGGATCAGTTCAATTCCTTACACGAAAAACTAATCGAGCAATGGAAAAAATTTGATGCCAAAGGTGTCTTGCATTTTGCCTGTGCCGATAGCGAAGAAGACATCGGCAACCTTTCCTATTTGCGTGACACAGCGATTCAAGCTGGCTTTGCAACCAAGCAAATTCTGATCAGTGATTTGGGATGGGATGAAGCCAATGCGGAATTAGTCGATGACAATGATGTTAAGGTCGACAATCTCTTTAAGCTCTACCCATGGGAATGGCTATGCCGTGAACAATTTGCATCGCACTTACTGAGCCGCCCAGCACGTATCATAGAGCCCGAATGGAAAATGATTTTATCGAATAAAGCGATCTTGCCAGTCTTGTGGGAATTATTTCCAGACCACCCCAACCTGCTGCCCGCATACTCGGAAGCTTGGCGTATTAGCGGCAACTTCGTCAAAAAACCTTTACTGTCGCGAGAAGGTGAAAACATTTCGATTTATGCTGACGGTAATGTGATACATACTGAAGGTGAATACGGTCACGAAGGTTTTATCTACCAAGCCTACGCACCACAACCGAAATTTGACGATGGCATTACACCAGCATATACCTCGATCGGTTCTTGGGTAGTAGGAAATGAAGCCGCAGGTATAGGCATACGTGAAGACGAATCATTGATCACGAAAAACACCAGTCGTTTTGTGCCACATTATTTTGTAGACTAAATTCCAGTAAGTACCAACAACAGAAATTTATCGTTTTTTAGAAAGATTATTATGAGTGCACAATTTTTAGCCTATGGGTTCCCTGCTTTCATCAGTCACTTCGGTTCGGCATTAGCATTTCTATTTCTTTTTATCGCGATCTATATACGCATCACACCTTACAAAGAAATTGCTTTAATTCGTGAAGGCAATACCGCTGCAGCCGCCAGTTTATCCGGTGCGGTTTTAGGTTATTGCATCGCCTTGGCCTCCTCCGTTGCCCACAGTGTTGATTTGGCCGACATGTTGATTTGGGGCGCGATTGCGCTGGTGATTCAATTATTAGCATTCTTTGTGGCGCGCCTGATCTTGCCCGACTTGATCAAAGATGTCCCAGAAAACAAACTTGCTTCTGGTATTTTTCTAGGCTCGTTAAGTTTGGGGATGGGGATACTTAATGCAGCTTGTCAGTCCTATTGATCGCATGATAAGCGCATAGCAAAATCACTCTTCAGATCAGCAATGGCGCTTCATCGCGCCATCCATACAAAGTTGTAAGCAAAGACTCTTATGCCTCGTTTTTTTTGCCCTCTCTCGCTCGCCATCGGCGCGCATGTCGATCTGCCAGTTAGCACGGCACATCATGTATTTGTGCTGCGCCTCAATGTTGGCGATCAAATTGAATTATTTAATGGCAAAGGCGGTAGTTACTTAGCCAGTTTAACTAGTATCAGCAAAAAAAATGTGTCAGCCGAAGTGAAAGTTTTCCTACCCGAAGAAGTTGAATTGCCCTTTGGCTTGAGCTTAGCGCAAGCGCTACCAGAAGGCAGCAAGATGGATTGGATTATAGAAAAAGCGATAGAGCTAGGCGTAAGCACGATACAACCCTTGGCCGCACAGCGCAGTGTCGTAAAACTAACCGCAGAACGGGCAGAGAAGAAAATGAGCCATTGGCAAGGGGTGATTCAAGCTGCCACTGAACAGTGTGGCCGTAAGCGAATTGCACATCTGGCAGATCTGATTGATGTTCAAAAATGGTTAGCTCAACAGGACATGCACAGGCGTATCCTACTTTCACCACGCGCCGAGATTTCTTTGGCGGATTGGGCGCGCCACCATCCAGCACAAGCACTCACCTTAATGATAGGGCCAGAGGGAGGATTTTCAGAAGCAGAAGAAAGCTTGGCGCTACAGCACGGTGCCTTGATGCTCAGCATGGGGCCACGCGTTCTGAGAACAGAAACCGCAGGACTTGCTGCAATCAGCATATTAAGCGCAGCTTGGGGCGGTATGTAGTTGGGGATTGCAGACACTTCATGAGAATATCAGCAGCTGTTACAACTTAGAACATTTTATGAGTTGATTTTGTAAGAATACTCCGCAATTCATCGTTATAATGTTTGCTTTAGCAGCACACTAAACCAGATACTTAGCGATGAAATCTCTCAAAAAAAACCCCCTCTTTTCAAATATTTTATCTCACCTAATTCTTAGCGCCAGCCTGCTCTTGAGTGCCTGTGGTGGCAATGAATCAAGTAGCGCAACTCAAGCTGCAGTGACGTTTAGTTCGCCACCGAGCAGCGCGCCTGCCGACAACATCGCAACCGTGTCTGGTTCACGAAATAGCGTTGCAATCAAACGCACCAGCAACAGCTTTTCCTTGGCGGATAAAGGAATAGTGGGCGGAACTACCGTTTTAGCGGCAAGCAAAACAAGCGTAATGTTTAGTGACTTTACAGTTAATCTATATATCGGTGACAAATCAAAAACGATATCTGCTGCTGATTTGCAAAGCTTAACTGAACTTTATATTGCTTTCTTTAACCGTGTCCCAGATGCCGACGGTATGGCATTTTGGATTGATAAAGTCAAAGCAGGCATGAGCATTTCCGAACTCGCGAATAATTTCTATGCGGCTGCTATTCAATATTCGGACTTAACTGGTTATAGCGACAGTATGTCGAACGCGGATTTTGTCAGAAAAATTTACTTAAATGTACTTGGTCGAAATGAAGTCGATGCTGAAGGACTCGCATACTGGACAGCTGCGTTAAATGACAAAAGCAAAACACGTGGTAATTTAGTAAGTACAATTGTGACCGTTGCCCACAATTATAAAGGCAACACCCAATACGGCTGGGTCGCAGATTTATTGGACAATAAGATTGCAGTTGGCAGCTATTTTGCAATTCAGCAAGGCTTAAACTACAACACCAGTGCAGACTCTATCAAAAAAGGTATGGATATTGCAAAGCTGGTTTCGCCAACCGATACCAAAGCGGCACGAGACTACATTGGTGTAACAGACACGATAGATTTAAGCGTTGCCGCACCAGCACCTCAAGTAAGCATCAAGACTTCCATGGGCGATATTGTGGTAGAACTTAACCCAACAAAAGCACCTATCACTGCGGCTAACTTTTTACGTTATACCGACGTGGGATTCTACTCAAACAAGATTTTCCATCGCGTCATCAGTAATTTTATGATTCAAGGCGGAGGCTTCACGCAAGATATGGTGGAGGCCTCAACTTATTCACCCATTAAATTGGAAGTAAATAACGGACTGAGCAACCTACGTGGCACGATTGCAATGGCTCGCACTAGTGTCTACGATTCAGCGACCTCTCAATTTTTCATCAACGTGGTTGACAATGTTTTCCTTGATACTAACGGCGGAGGCTATGCAGTTTTTGGTAAAGTCGTCTCTGGCATGGATGTAGTCGACAAGATAAAGGCCGTGCCAACCACAACCCGCAATGGATATTCTGACGTACCAACCACGCCGGTCGTAATCAATTCAGTAACCCGCTCCAACTAATTTAGTCCACTCTAGGAATGGGCGCCGTGTGCGCCCATTTTTTTACACTTTGCATGCTTGTTCAAATTTGCTCTGATTCAAGCTTAAACCCAGATTTTCCATTAGGCGCGTCTTCGACGCTATTTGAGCGCTGGCGGCGCATTTTCGGTCATTTTTTTCGTTCTTCGTTGCAAATAGCTAGCTATTTTCGCCTCATTCACGTAAAAACTGCCTCGAAAAGTGCA
>CAUPNA010000165.1:0-9266 GCA_963512475.1 uncultured Undibacterium sp. | reverse complement strand
CTTTGCCCAAATCTTTGGCGAGTTCACGAATCAAACGTGGAAACTTTTGGAATAAGCGACCCACCGGTTGCATCCGAGTTGCAAGAGTTGCCCGTTGCAATTCAGTTGAATAGCGAGAGGCGCGATTCAGTGTTTCAGTGAGTGCCGACATCAATGGTGCAGCGTCACCGTCGAACGAAAATTGACCTAGTTTTTCTAATAATACGGCAGCCTGATTTGCGGCTTGTACCGATTCTCCAGCAACTTCGAGCAGCACATCGAGCTTAACAGCATCGATACGAATACTTTCTTCTTTGGCTGGTGCTGATTGCTTGACTTCATTGGTCGCCAATGAAGTCTTAACGGCTTCTTGTTCTTGTTTGACAATGGGATTGACGACAGCGATTTCGGGTAATGTTCCCGGTGGTGTGACTGCCCGATAATAAGCTTCCCAAGGTACTTCACCATCAGACCCGACGGCTGCCGTGTCGGTGCTGGTAATCGTAGTCGGTGCGCCCACTATGGTAGTGGCGGAAGCCGCTGGGGTGACCGTTTTGTTATCTTTTCTTGCCGGTGTAGAGCTGACCTTGCCGTCTATTGCGTCGTTTAATAGCTGCTCTAAAGCAGCAGGCATGGTTGATAATTGTTCAGGCGTGATGCCGTTTGATAAGGCAGTAAGCTGATCTGAAACAAAGCCACTAGCTTCTAAAGCGGCTTCAATCGCTATCGGAGTCACCGGTGACTTGCCAGTGCGCAAAGCGTCAAATAAGTTTTCAGTCAGATGGCAGGCCGACACCATTGCTGGCAGGTTCATGAAGCCGGCACCACCCTTGATGGTATGAAAAGAACGAAATACTGCGTTCAACGTATTCATATCTTCAGGATTACGTTGCAAGGAGAGCAGGTGTTCTTCGACGTTGATCGCCAGATCTAAAGCTTCAACGACAAACTCTTTGAGCATATCATCCATTTAGAAACCCAAGCTATCAAGTAGGTTGTCTACATCGTCCTGCTCAAGCGCAGCATTAGGAACCGATGGGCCTTCCATTAATTCAATGGCTTTTTCTTTTAATTCGGTTGGCGCATTATCTAGCAGGATTTGAGCAAGTTCATGTTCTACAGCCTGCGTGATGACCAATACTTTTTTGATCAATTGCCCGGTGAGATCTTGAAAATCTTGTGCCATCATAATGTCGAGCAAACGTGCTTTTTCAGCGTCAGTCGAGGCGAGTACCTTATTTGCAAACGATTTTGAGTCTGATGCCAGCACTTTAAAATCGTCAATACTCAACTTCCCGTCAAACAGTGAGCTCCAACGTTCATCAATACTTTTTGCATTTTTTCCCAATGCGTCTTGCTCTGGAATCCCCGCATCGGTGGCGTTAAGTACTTTGTTGGCGGCTTGTTCGGTTAAGGTAGCGACATACTCAAGACGCCCCTGAGCATCGGCAATCTGAGAAGCGACGTCCGAAAGTGATCGATCATAGCCAAGCTCTCTCATGGAGTCATGCATCATGCGAACTAAACCACCTAGTCGGTCGAACATAGGTTTAGCGGCATCTGTGCCTGCTTGCAGCGATAATTTTACTGGAGGCGTCTCAATGACTGCTGCCGCAGTAGGTGACGGAGTCGCTGTAGCATTGGTGTCACGTTGCGTTGCCATCTCGTCAAATAGTGCGTCTAGATCATCAGCTGAGTCTGTCATAATTCTTTATTCTCCATAGTCGCCAATATTGATTGCTGACTTAACACTGAAATTGGTTCTTTGCTGGCTCAATTTCAATATACATTCAGGCAAAAAGCCATGCTGTCGTGAGGGGAGTTAATTCCTGAGGGACTTTACCGACAGCAACCAGACTTGCATGTTGTAAGGATAACCCCGAGCAACAAAATTTGTCATCACTTAATTACCGAATTAGTGAATTTATTTACAAAGCTTGCGGATTTGCAACTAAGCGTGCGCAAAATTTTTCAGGAGTTTCAATAATAAATAGATTTAATTGTTGAGTTTTTCTGGCTAATTTAAGTAAGGCTTTGTCTTTAGTGACCAAAAACTGCGCATTAGCATCGCGGGCGATCTCTAGAAATTTTTGATCATCCTTGTCAGTGCAAACCGGTAGCTTTGTATTTTTTATCGGAAAATCTTCAACATCAATGAATTCGTCGAAAGTTGTTACAATCGCGCCTCGTGTGTTGTCGGTGATTGGTAAATGTGTGTAGTGCAATACGGCCAACCATTCATCGCGGCAGTCAGCTCGCGTGATTGCTTGCAGAGTTCGATCTTTAAGTCCCGCGTTAATTTGAGACCATCGTGGATCGCAAAACACAAACAAATCCAAACAAACATTGGTATCTAAAATAATTTTAAGCGTCATACGTGTATTTATATTCAGTGCCTACTAATTTACTTAGCACGCCACTAATCCTTTATTGAATAATCTGAATTCTGAACTGAACTTCTATGTTGATTTTGTTATCTCCCGCAAAAAGTCTCGATTTTGAGACACCTGCGCTTGTGAAGACATCAAGCGAACCTGTCTTTGTTGACGAAACAGCGTATTTATCTCAATTAGCCGCTAATTTAAGTGTGGCAGATTTGCAGAGTCTAATGAGTATATCCACGAATCTGGCCGAGCTCAATTTTGAACGTTTCGCCAATATGCGTGATAGCAAGGATACTATGCCAACGCGACAAGCGGTCTTTTTATTTGACGGCGATGTTTATGACGGACTGCAGGCGCGTCAATTGCCGAAAAAAGAGGTGACTTACTTGCAGTCGCATTTGCGGATTTTGTCTGGTTTGTACGGCATCTTGCGTCCGCTCGATACCATTCAGGCCTATCGCTTAGAAATGGGGACTGGTTTAAAAAATAATGCGGGAAATAATTTGTATGCCTATTGGCGCGAAAAGCTAAGTGCCTATTTGAAGCAAGAATTGTCCGCCACAAAAAGTAAGTTTTTAGTTAATCTTGCTTCGGAAGAGTATGCTAAAGCGGTGAAGATTCATGATTTGGGCTTGCCAGTGATTCACCCTGTTTTTCAAGACTACTCTGCAGGCAAGTTTAAGGTGATTTCATTTTTTGCGAAACGAGCCCGTGGTTCTATGGTGCGTTTTTGCGCGGTGAACCAGATTCGACATCCAGAGAAACTAAAGAATTTTGATTTGGATGGATATCGATTTATCGAAGAAGAGTCCAATCAAACGCACTGGGTTTATCGTCGAAAACAGTGAGGATCTATAAATTGTTAAGGCGATTTGTTGAAGAAATAATGTATTGAATAAACAAAAAAGGCCTCGATGATCGAGGCCTTTTTGCAAAATTTTGCAGGTTTTTCTAAGTGATCGGCTGGCTTTTGTGCTAACGATAAACTAACTCCAGAATTTCCACCAAGATTTCTTAACGCCACCTGTTTCCAGCAGATTACTATTCGGGAAGCTCTTGAGGTAAACCCGTTTCGCATCATCACGTAACTCAGTCATTCCCATCGCGTCGTAAGATTTGATTAACACCACCAAAGCTTCTTCACTTGCTGGTGCGTCGGGATATTCTTTGATCGCAGATTGGGCGCGGTTTGCCGCGGCGAGAAAAGCATTGCGGCGTAAGTAATATTTTGCAACGTGCACATCGTATTGTGCCAAGGCGTTGACTAAATACTTCATACGAGCGATCGCATCGGGCGTATACTTGCTGCTTGGGAATCGCGTGACTAATTCTTTAAAGGCATCAAATGAATCTCTGGTCGCTTTCGGGTCACGTTCGGTAATATCTTGATTGGCGACAAAGCTCAAAAAACCCATGTCGTCATTGAAGTTAACCAAACCGCGCAGATAGTACATGTAATCTACATTGGTATGATTAGGATGCAATTTAATGAAGCGATCCACGGCGGCTAATGCCTGCGCCTGATCACCTTGTTTGTAATAGGCATAAGCAATTTCCAATTGCGCTTGCTGTGCGTAAGCGCCGAAAGGGAAGCGAGATTCTAGTTTTTCAAATAACTGAACTGAGCGTTCATACGAACCAGATGCTAATTCATCCTTCGCTTCAGCGTATAATTTCTCAGCTGACCAATTTTTACTTTCTTCAACTTTATCGCCAAAAATACCGCAACCGCCTAAAGATAAAGTGAGGATAAGACCGAACAATTTTATATATTTGATTTGCATAGACTTTGCGTGTGCATGAGAATAATTTACGGATTATAGCCGATGGCAATTAATGTTATACCAAAAGAACTGGGGATTTTACCTGATACTGAGCTTGATCTCGAAGAAATTGATCAAGATGAGAGCGAGCAACCCGCTCAGTCAGCAGAAATCATCTCCATCAAACTACCGGATAGTGTGTGTGGTGATCGTTTAGATAAAGTTTTGTCTAAGCTTGTACCACAGTATTCTCGTAGCCGTATCCAGCAGTGGATAGAAGAAGGATACGTTGAAGTCGATGGAAAGCCTTCAAAAATCAAAACCACCATGTTGGGTGGTGAACTGATACAAATCACTCCACAATCGTCTCCTGATGAAAGTTCGTTCACGCCAGAAGATATTCCTTTGAATATTATTTTTGAAGACGATTCGATTTTAGTATTGAATAAACCTGCTGGTTTAGTCGTGCATCCTGGTGCTGGGAACTGGTCCGGCACGCTGCTAAACGCCTTGCTATTTCATCGTCCCGCCTTAGCACAAGTGCCGCGTGCAGGTATTGTGCATCGTTTAGATAAGGACACTTCTGGCTTGATGGTAGTGGCTAAAACTTTGACAGCTCAGACTGAATTGGTGCGTCAATTGCAAGCGCGCACTGTCAAACGCGAATATGCAGCGATGGTATGGGGCACGCCAATTTCAACTGGAACTATCGATGCCGCGATGGCTCGTCATAGCCGGGACCGACTTAAGATGGCGGTGTCATTTAGTATTTTGGCTAAACCAGCGATTACGCATTATCAGCGATTGGCAACTGGGATGTTAGAACGTTTTCCTGTCAGCTTGGTTGCCTGCCGCCTCGAAACAGGCCGAACCCATCAAATTCGCGTACATATGCTGTCTTTGGGTTTTCCTTTGGTTGGCGATACGCTATATGGCAAACAACATTTGGCACGTTTTTTTCCACGTCAAGCGCTGCAAGCGCGACGATTGGGCCTAATTCACCCTCATAGCGGCGAAGAGATGGAATGGAGTATTCCTTTAGAAGCTGACTTTACGACCTTATTGGCGCAAGCAGGCATGCCAGCACAATGAGCTTGATCGTCGTTCGTGATAATGGATTAAGTCTGGTTCAGCCAGATTGGCCGGATCTCCCTGCCAATGTTCACGCATTTTCGTCCACCCGATTGGGTGGGCGTAGCCAGGCTCCCTACGATGATGGTGTAGGTGGTACGGGTTTAAATCTCGGCGATCACGTCGGTGACGATTTGTCGCTGGTGTCGCAGAATAGGGCATTGCTGAATGCGCTATTGCCGTCAGATGTCATATTCTTATCACAAATTCATGGCAATATGGTAGTTGACGCATCTGCTCTTCGTGCGCAGCTCAATTCGGAAGTCAAAGCAGATGGGAGCTATACGCTACACAAACATGTTGTCTGTGCGGTACTGACCGCGGATTGCCTGCCGATCTTGCTTTCGTCTTTGGATGGTCAGTGTGTGGCAGCGATTCATGCTGGTTGGCGTGGTTTGGCAGGTGATGTTGTCGAAAATACGATACTGACTTTACGCCAACAAGGTGTTGGTGAACTTACCGCTTGGTTAGGTCCAGCGATAGGTGCAGCTAGGTTTGAAGTTGGACAAGACGTGTATGTGGAATTTTCTAAGAAGATTCCACAATTAGATCGATTTTTGAAAACACGTTTGACTCCAGTAGGTGCTGCACCAAAATATGATATGGATATTTATGGCGTTGCTAGGGAAATTCTAAGGCAGCTGGATGTTAAGCGTGTGCATGGTGGTGACTATTGTACGGTGACACAAAGCGATCTTTTTTATTCCTATCGTCGTGATCAACGCACTGGGCGCATGGCTAATCTGATTTGGATGGATTAGACGAATTTAATTTGCGCTGCGCATCTTCTTCAAGTTTGCGTTGACGCTTTCGTGCGGGTGAAGTCAGAATGTATAGAACCAAGCCGAGTGGAATGATGCAATAAAAAATGAAAGTCATGATGCCAGCAATCACGGAAGATTCTACCAGTGACATCATCAGCACGACATAAACCCATGCGATTGCGATAAGATACAAAAAAGCCATAAAGAAATAGACGTTGTTAGAATTAGGTGGTTTAATTTTTTGCCGTAGTGCTGCGTAATTGGTCAGCACAGTGTGACGATACTCTAAAACTAGGAATTATGCATAATGAGTGACAATCTTCAATCGATGTACGCCAATTGGATGCAACAGGTAATGAAGCAAAATCCTCTACAGGATTGGATGAAGCAAAGTCCCTTTGGAAACGATACCTCGATTCCTCAAATGTTGAAAGAATTTGGTGCAGAACTTGATCCACAAGTTTTAAAGCGGCTACAAGCAGAATATTTTGTAGAACTAGGCAATTTATGGAAAGATTTTTTGTCTGCGAAACTCCCAGAGTTCAACGATCGTCGATTCTCTGCGCCGGATTGGCATAAACAGACCAGCCACGCTTATAACGCTGCGATGTATCTACTCAATGCGCGTTTCTTGAGTTTACTCGCCGATTCGGTTCAGGCACCAGAAAAGAAGCGACAAAAGATTCGATTCGCTGTCCAGCAAATGGTAGACGCGATGTCACCGGCGAATTTTTTGGCGACAAATCCCGAAGCACAGGCAAAAGTGATTGAGACCGGCGGTGAAAGCCTTATGCAGGGCATCACGCAGATGTTTGATGATATGCAAAAAGGACGCATTTCATTGACCGATGAATCCGCGTTTGAAGTCGGTAAGAATGTGGCGACTTCTGAAGGCGTGGTAGTTTTTGAAAATCGCTTGTTTCAATTGATTCAGTTTTCCCCTCTAACAAAGACCGTGCATCAGCGTCCTCTGTTGATGGTGCCCCCTTGCATTAACAAATACTATATTTTGGATTTGCAACCAGAAAACTCGTTGGTGCGTTACGCCGTTGAACAAGGACATACCGTCTTTCTTGTGTCGTGGGCGAATCCAGATGAATCTTTGGGCGATGTCACGTGGGATGATTACATAGAACAAGGTGCCATCAAGGCGATCGACGTTGTTCAGCAAATTAGCAAACAAGACAAAATTAATGCGTTTGGATTCTGCGTTGGCGGCACGATACTTTCTACTGCATTGGCCGTGTTGGCGGATCGAGATAGTCATCCTGCAAGTAGTCTGACTTTGTTAACAACCTTATTGGATTTTAGTGATACGGGTGTACTTGATGTGTTTGTCGATGAATTGCAAGTGAGTATGCGCGAGCAGACACTAGGGCATGGTGGCTTAATGCCTGGACGTGATTTAGCCAGTACTTTTTCCAGTCTGAGACCGAATGATTTGGTGTGGAATTATGTGCAATCAAATTACTTGAAAGGCCAGAAGCCGCCAGCGTTCGATCTTTTGTATTGGAACTCCGACAGCACCAATTTACCGGGTCCTATGTTCTGCTGGTATTTGCGCAATACCTATCTTGAGAATAGTCTCAAGGTGCCGAATAAATTGAAAGTGGCGGGAAATTCTGTTGATCTGGCAAGAATTGATGCGCCAGTTTTTATTTTTGGTTCCAGAGACGACCACATCGTGCCATGGCAAGCGGCGTTTGCTTCGACTGCCATACTTAATCCAAAGAAAAAAACCAGAAATCGCTTCGTATTGGGTGCCTCAGGTCATATTGCGGGCGTGATCAATCCAGCCTCAAAAAATAAACGTAATTATTGGACCAACGAGAAAGTTGCTGCAGATCCACAACAATGGTTCGATGGCGCGAAAGAAATGCCTGGTAGCTGGTGGCCGGAGTGGGCGCAATTTTTAACAGAACATGGTGGAAAGATGGTGAAAGCACCCCTGAAGTCAGGGAATGTGGTTTATAGTGAGATAGAGCCTGCGCCAGGGCGCTATGTCAAAGTTCGTGCTGATTGAGCTTGGTTGGTAATGTAGCAATGATGGCGGAGACGGTTCAAACAAAGGTTTAAATTTTTTTGTAGAAGCAAACTTAGCAGTAAATTCACTAAAACTCTGGAGATTAAGTATGTCAAAGCGAATTGCATATGTAACTGGTGGTATGGGTGGTATTGGGACTCCAATTTGCAAACGTTTGTGTAGAGATGGTTACACCGTGGTCGCTGGTTGCGGTCCGAATTCACCGCGTAAAGATAAATGGCTGGCTGATATGCGCGCTGAAGGCTTGGATGTACATGCTTCCGAAGGTAATGTCTCTGATTGGGAATCGACCCGTGCTGCATTTGAAAAAGTCCGTACCGAAATTGGTGAAGTCGACGTTCTAGTCAACAATGCGGGTATTACTCGTGATGGTCAATTCCGTAAAATGAGTAAAGCAGATTGGGATGCAGTAATTGATACCAATTTAAATTCCCTGTTCAATGTGACGAAACAAGTTATTGAGAGTATGGTTGATCGTGGTTGGGGGCGTATTATTAATATTTCTTCGGTCAATGGCCAAAAAGGTCAATTCGGTCAAACTAACTATTCCACTGCAAAAGCCGGTATTCATGGTTTTAGTATGGCATTGGCGCAAGAAGTCGCGACCAAAGGTGTCACGGTCAATACCGTTTCCCCTGGCTATGTCGGTACTGACATGGTGCGAGCGATTCGTCCTGATGTACTGGAGAAGATCGTTGCGGGTATTCCGGTTAAACGCTTGGCAGAGCCAGAAGAAATCGCTTCTATCGTGGCGTGGATTGCATCAGACGAAGGTGGCTATGCTACTGGCTCTGACTTCTCAATCAACGGTGGTTTGCATATGGGTTAATCATTCGTTGCTGTTTGTTGTTATGCGAATGAACTATTCCCAAGAATTTAGTACTAAGTATAATGCTGTATCGCAGCATTGAATTTAATGCGAAAATTCGTTTAAGGTGCTTACGTGTTTGAACGATATCGTAAGCACCTTGGCTTTATACTTTAATGCAGTTTATCCCCGAGAATGCAATGAATAGCACAAAAAAAATAAGCAAGCATTTGATTAAGAAATACCCAAATCGTCGCTTATACGACACTCAAACCAGTAGCTACATTACTTTGGTCGATGTGAAGCAATTCGTCATGGAGAGTGATGATTTTGCGGTGATTGACGCTAAGACGGGCGAAGATTTGACGCGTAGTATTTTGTTGCAGATCATTT
>CAUPNA010000164.1:0-9335 GCA_963512475.1 uncultured Undibacterium sp. | reverse complement strand
GTCCTGACCTATGATGGTGGTATACGATTTGCCATTAGTGGTGCTGAGTGGTTTTGAAGGCAATTTGCTCTTGTAATGCGTGGTCACTGTGCGACCAGGATAACGCTTCACCAACAGCACGGGATCTTTGCCAGCATAACTAGTCCAGCCCACGTCTTGCTGCAAAATCACCTCATGCGGGGTATTTTGAGCGATCGCATCCCAATAGGTCTTACCTTCAAAGGCGTCCATTTCTACGCTGTGATTATGAAATCCGATCTGCATACCAAATGGCTTTAACTGCTTAGACAAGGAACTTAAATCCTGTGCCAATAATTTCACACCGAGAGGATCTCCCGCACGCGAATCACTCGGTACGATCAACTTGTTGCAACCGATATCTTGATAAAATTTGACTAGCTTCGCGAAGTTGTCAGGATTGAGCTGCGCAATAGCGACGTGAGCGCCCGATGCTTTCAAACCGGTCTTGTCCAGGAAGCGTTTCAAGCCAGGCGCATCCTCTTTATAGGGGCCGAAATTGCCAGCAAATTCAACACCTTGAAATCCCATCGCCGCAAGTTTTTTCAAAGTGCCTTCAAAATCTTTACTAACATCATCCTTCACTGACCACAGTTGCACACTCAATTGCGGGGAATTGCTTGTTTGGGTCGCGGCAGCACTGTGCACTTGCCTTGCTTGAGCCGCGTTTGATCCTAGTAAGCTAAAACTCAACAACATACCAGCTCCCACGTAGCTAATTTTACGAAACGAATTTTTCAATTTTGGTCTCCAACTGATGGTGGTCTATTTTTTGGAATATTTTTTTATGGTTCTAATGTCTAACTGGCTTTAGTCTGTTCTGCTACTAGAGAGAACTGACGAGGCGTCATACCGATCACAGCACGAAACTCTTTAGTAAAATAGCTTTGGTCGCAAAAACCCGTTTCAGAAAATGCTTTCTTGATGCCATAGCCTGTCGCTAACAATTTGCAAGCCTGATGTATGCGTAAATGCTTGAGGTATTGCATCGGGGTTTGCGAAAAATGCTTCTTAAACTTACGCTCAAAGGTACTTAAAGACATGCAGGCCAGTTCAGCCAGATCAGCGATATTGACGTCGTTCATATATTCACGTTGCATATATTCGATACTCGATTTGAATACCTGAAATGGCTCTATGATGTTTTGCGAACGTTCTGCATCGCGACTAAAACCTTCAACGCCAACGATCACGCCCTTACGATTTTTGATTGGTGTCTTGGTGGTAAACAACCAGAATAATTTACCATTCACACCGACCACTACTTCGAACTTATCTTTCACCATCAATTGCCCTGACATCACCGCAAGATCATCTTCACGAATCCGGCTTGCAACATCGTGGCTCAGAAAATCAAAGTCAGTCTTACCAATCACATCCTCCGCACTTTCCAAATCAAATTTCTCTTGCAAGAGTTTATTGGCGCAGACAAATTGCCCATCGCAATTTTTTGCGAAATAGAAGGTATCTGAAAGCAGATCGAAGATGGCATACGGCGAAGAAATACCATGCTTCGTATAAAAATTCTTAGCATCCATTGCGCTTATTTGTAGTGAGTTTGCGTTGAATTTGCATTGAATATTTACTTGTTCTTTTGACGGCGATCATGCCACCAAATACCTGCAAATATGGGCAATAAAAGTAGTGGCACCATCGCTATCGCTTGAAAGGATTCGCGTGAGGCAATTTGTATGACCTGAGCTGATTGTTCAGCCGATAAAGTCGCCAATTTATCAGCGCCACCTGCCGCGAGATTTTTGGCGTCATCGAAAATTTTCCCAAGGACTGGCAATAAAAATTGTATCGCCATGCCGCCTGTGAAACCCATCAAACCCATCGCCAGTGCGCCACCACGCACAAAGCGTTCGGAAACTACCGCCAACATGGTGGGCCACATGAAACAAACACCCGCACCCCAAATCGTCGCAGCCAACACTGCCGTCACAGGGCTATTCGCACGACTGAGTGCAAACAAGCCTATCGCCGCCAACAAACTACTGACCCATAGCAAACCGATACTTGATAGGCGATGTGCAATCGGACCAGCAAAATGGCGCATGACAAACATCAAGGTGCTAACGTAAATCAAAATAAAGATGCCACTCATACCTACCGTGTGACTCAAAGTAAGATCGACCCATTGACCCGGCGCCAGTTCGCTCGACGTCGTCAGCCACATGCAACATAAGAATATTAAGAATTGAGGGCGACGATATAATTCGCGGCACATGTCGGCGTAGGAAACGCCCTGAGCCACCCGCTCAGTGACAGGGAAAACCTGACCACGGACTAACATAATGATGGCGATAGCCGGTAAACACAGCACGACCAGATTAGTCTGCCAAGGCAAGCCTAATGTTTTGACCAATATGCTAAACAGACCGCCAAACACAATACCAGCCGGCCACCACGCATGTAAAATATTTAGGCGTTTGATTTTATTCTCAGGGTCTATGCTCACCACTAGAGGATTGACAGCACCTTCGACCCCACCCCATCCCAAACCGGTCAGCATCAAGCCTATCAGGACGATGGTGTAGCTAGTGGAATCGACAGGACGTACCGAAGCCCACAATACCAACAAACTACCGAGTAAATTACTCAAAGCGGAAAATACCAAAATACGCTTTGAGCCCAAGATATCGACCAATGAACTGCCGATTAAAAGTGTGAAGGCAAAACCGAGGAAGGTCATGCCCAGCGCTTGACCAACCATGGTTGCCGATTGCGCGGCGTCAATCACACTAAAAATTTTCACCCGCAAATCATCGGCAATCGCAGCACGTACAGCGAAGCCCAGACCTATCGTAAAAATTGCTAAGTTTGAAGTAAACAACAAACGCGCGTTAAAACTATTCTTTGTCTCCATCTGCTTTCCTTTTTTCGATGTATTGGAAATGCTTTATTTTTGCGTCGATCTAAAAATGTCCGTAAAAAATTAGCTTAAGAAATGAGACTTAAGAAAACAGTTTCAATTCATTCAGCGCCGATTTTGCAACAGCACATTTTTGTCACGATGTCGCAACTATAGTAACAAGCAAAATAAGGAAGCACTATGGAAAAATCCGCAAAAAATATAATAAATTCGGCAAAGCGTAATTTTCGATCAACCTAGCCGAGCTACGTTAGCCACTATTTGCTCCAAGTTTTCATATTGGCTATGTATCTTCCGATAGTGGTTTCGCTAAACAGTAATTTTGATCGCTAAACAAAACCAATTATTGTGCGCCGCAATATTTTCATAAAAAAAAGGATGTCAACTGATTGATACCAAAGCGACGCACGGCGCGCCCCTCTTATAATGCCAAATTGAGATAGTGGTGTGCAGAGTTTTGCCTCATACTTTTACGTCCATCACCCTGCCATTCTTACGACTACTTTCAGCCATAAAGCCCATGATGTGACTTTCGATGGATTCATCAATCGTTGAGGTCAACAGCGCCGGATTTTGTTGCGCAACAGCTTGCACAAAATCTTTCACCAGTAACCAATCGCCACCACCGTGACCACTGTTTTTGTATCCTGCGACATCCTCGGCGTCAGGCACAAATCTAGTCTCTTTTTTTGTCCTAAAATCATGAACCACCAATTCATTCATGTCGCCAACGATATCGCCCATAGAGCCCATGACACGCGTGCGGCGACCGTGGTAAGCAGTAAAGGCTTCCATGGAAAAACTGGCGGTGACGTTATCACTGAACTGTATGCTCGACACATAGTGATCAGGTTGGTCATTGTCCATACGATAAACACAGCGGCCATAGTCACTCGTCTTGAGTTTTTCACGAGCAGCAAGTTTACGATCTGGCACGTTGTCGGGAATATCCAAAACATGTGATCTGCCAACGACATCGACATACTCTTTGATGGCGGAGTAAGGGCAAGAACGTTCTATCGCACACCCGTCAGTGCAGCGAGCCGTGCTCCCTTGTGGCGCATTTTCACGACGGAACCATTTTAAGTTACCCATCGCGACGATCTTTTCAGCTTTCTTATTGATGACCCATTTCATGATGTCGAGATCGTGACAAGACTTTGCCAAAATAATAGGCGTGGTCTTCTTAGAGTTATGCCAATTTCCACGCACATAGGAGTGAGCCATGTGAGTGTGTTCGATAGGCTCAAGATGCTGCATGCTAATCACCTCACCGATCGCGCCTTTTGCAATCAGCTCTTTCATCTTAACGAAGTAAGGCGCATATCTTAAAACGTGGCACACCGCGACGATGCGTCCGGTTTTCTTTGCTAGGGCAAGAATGTTTCGGCATTCTCTTTCGGTTGGCGCAATTGGTTTTTCCAGTAGAACATCGTAACCGAGACGCAAAGCTTGCATACATGGTTCGTAGTGGAGATTGTCCGGCATTGAGATGATCACCGCATCAGCCATCTTTGGTTTCTTGAATACATCCTCCCACGTATTGAAGCGATTTTCTGCCTCAATATTATGTTTCTTCGCGTACCTTTCATTGCGAAAGGCAACTGGTTCAGCAACGCCGATGACCTTCAGTTGTTCTGGAAATTGTGATGCGTAATTGCCGTAGACATTCCCCCTGCTACCGGCACCGCAGGTAATCACCGTCACAGGTTTAGACAAAGGCTGATGGGTAGTGTTTTCTCCAATCCGATAGCTATAGGAATTCTCTCCTGTGCGACCCAATACATCGGTAGTGACGATACTAGCGCCTAGGCTCAGGCTTATTGTTTTGAGGAGATTTCGACGATTCATCTTATTGTTCCTTTTTCTTTAATTTTTTGTTTGCTTCTCTAGCCTTCGATTGCAGATTACCTGGCGAAACTAGCAGCCATTGATCTTGAAATTAAATATATTAACTAAATATTAAACGGTTAATAAGATACTAGCATTAAATTTTAAGTTTTTCCTATTTGAAAATCCGCAATATTTATAAGGAATTCGGCAGTTTTGAAAACGGTTTTTGAGTGCTCATGATGACCAAAATTGATGATTATTTTCATTGTCTTTAGTCCCCTATTCTTGCAGTCTTTTAAGACATAAGCTCCTCAATTTTTTGTACACGTCACACCAAAAATATGTCGCTGGCATGCAAATTTGTCTCTCTCTAAAATCAAGTGTTGAATTAATTGTTAAAAAATATCCTGCACAGAAAAGGAATTTTTTTCATAGCAATTATTTCTTACTTTGCAAAGTCGACTTAATGTGGACTTTGTAAATTCAAATCTATGGGAGAGAGACATGAGATTGAGACAAAGGATGGGTATCCATATGATCATCGTTAGCCTGTTTAGTCTGATAGCAGCGTGCGGCGGACAAACGACTGCCAGTAGCCTCAGCGACAATAGTGCAGCAGGACCACCCGCTGCGACGGTCTATAACGCCACTGTCAATTTAGGCGGCAATGCCTTTATTACCAGCGCCAGCAGCTCTGCATCGGAAATGATTAACGATAGCGGCCTAGCTAATTGGACCAACGCGTCGACGGTGACTAGCGTGTATTTTCGTCTGGCACAGGCAGGTCAATTGAAGCTGGGCTTAGTGGCGCGACTGGCTGGCTCCACCACGAGCACCGTCAAAGTGACGATCAATGGCACACCATTCCATGTCAACTTGAGTGGTGCCTCATCAAAAACATATGATGTCGGCACAGTCAATATTGCGGCAGCTGGCTATATCAAAGTTGACCTTCAGGGCGTCAGTAAAAATGGTGGCTATTTCGGTGATGTATCAGCGATCAAAATTGCAGGAACTGCTGCAAGCACCGGTATGAATTACGCCAATGACGCTGCCAATTACTATTGGTCCCGCCGAGGTCCTTCGGTGCATGTTAACTATGTAACGCCGACCAATACCGAGTATTTTTATAATGAACTCACAGTACCCGCTGGTCAAGACAGTATTGGTTCCTATTTCATGGCGAATGGATTTGGCGGAGGCTATTTCGGCATGCAGGTCAAATCTACGACCGAACGCTGGATGCTCTTCTCAGTGTGGGATGCGGACAATGGCGCTAAAACCACCTTGGCCAGAAAAGGACCGAATGTGGTTGACAATACTTTTGGTGGTGAAGGCACCGGCGGCCAGGCTTATTTGGTCTACAACTGGCTTGCAGGCAATACCTACAAGTTCATCACAAAGGCAACCCCTGACGGCGCCGGAAGCACCCTCTTTTCGGCTTGGTTCTACGCTCCAGAAACAGCGGTATGGCGCTTTATGGCGAGTTGGAAACGTCCTAGCACTTCGACATATTTAACCGGGTCACATTCCTTCCTTGAAAATTTTCTCGATACCAAAGGCTATCTTGGACGCAAAGTTTTGTTGGATAATCAATGGGCACGTAATACGTCTGGCGTATGGTCTGAAGTGACCCAAATGAAATTTACTGGTGATGCAACTGCTATAAACAAACAGCGGATGGATTTTGCGGGCGGTTTAGAAAATGGTAAATTCTATATGCGTAACGGCGGCTTTTTTGCCGACTATGTGACTTTGGGACAAAGCTATACACGTCCCGCTTCAGGAACTGCACCTAATGTGAATGTCGCTACTTTGCCTTAGTTTCCATACGAAATTTTAGCTAGAATGATTTGGTCGCCATTTGGAATGGCGACCTTTTCTTATTACAAATAGTTACGCGCCCACGCCACAATTTGAGCAGCGGGCATCACGCCGCTTTGTCTTGCGACCTCTACGCCATTTTTCATCAGTAGCAGCGTGGGTATGCTACGGATAGCAAAGCGTTGACTCGCTAATGGCGCGGCATCGCTATCAACTTTGACGAAACGTATTTCAGGCGCCATCTTTGCGGCTTGCTCAAATTGCGGTGCCATTGCCTGACATGGGCCACACCACGCCGCCCAAAAATCAATCAACACGGGTAAATCCGTATTTGAAATAAATTTGGGCAATTGCTGCTCGGTCAGTTTGGCCGGCTCACGTGCCATCAGCGCCTGTGCGCACTTTCCACAAACAGGCTGATCGGACAAGCGTTCATCAGGAATACGATTCGTCGCATTGCAAGCAGGGCATACAAGTTGCATGGTGTTTCCTCATATAAAACATAGCTAGGACTGCTGGGATTTGAATAGAACGCTTTAGATTAATTGGCGGCCTTAAAACCCAATTTGCGCATGATGATTTCCATCAAGCACCATTTAGTGAGACCACTTTGCAAAATATTTGCGCCCACAAAAGCGGTAAATGCCAACCACCATTGATTCATAAAAATAGGGCTAGCAGGGACACCTAAAGCTAAGCTTATCAAAATGAATGTACCTGCTATTACACGTACCATTTGCCATGTAGTCATGATGTTTCTCCTTAAAAATAAAAATAAAATAAAAAACAGGTTTTAAAACATTAAAAGAATCGAAAAATAAAACTAGGCAGCATCCGTCGCCACTTCATATTTTTTGCGATACGCCATGAAGTACAACAAAGGAATGACAATCAGCGTCAACAAAGTGGAAACGAAAATACCGAATATCAATGAGATCGCTAATCCATTAAATATAGGATCATCGAGAATAAAGAAAGCACCCATCATGGCTGCTAAACCCGTTAATGCTATTGGCTGCGCCCTGGTAATCGCGGAGCTGACTACCGCCTCCTTAAATGCCATCCCTGTTGCGACTTGTAAGTGGATGAAATCAACCAACAAGATAGAATTGCGCACGATGATCCCGGCCAAAGCGATCATGCCTATCATACTGGTGGCTGTGTATTGAGCGCCAAGCAACGCATGCCCAGGCATCACGCCAATAATGGTCAGAGGAATAGGCGCCATGATAATCAGCGGCGTTAAGTAGGAACCAAATTGCGCAACCACCAGCAAATAGATCAATACCAAACCTACCGCGTAGGCGGCACCCATGTCACGGAATGTTTCATAAGTGATCTGCCATTCACCATCCCACTTCAAACTAAAACCACGATAGGGATCTTGTGGCGCACTAATAAAAAATTCGTTCAATTTGCCACCGCCCGGTGTGACGATTTTGGCGATCTCGCTGCGCATAGCAAACATGCCATACAGAGGACTATCGACCTTGCCTGCCATATCAGCCACGACATAGTTCACCGGCAAGCCATCTTTGTGATAAAGCGGTTGTTCGCGTATGGTATCAGTCACTGTCACCAATTCACGGATCGGTACAATGCCACCTTGCGCATTTTTTACACCGAGCGACAACAAAGTATCAAGATTCCCTTGCTCAGACACCGGCAATCTTAAATTGGCGGATACCGGATATTTACTTTCATCGCGCAGGTAGGTGCTTGCATCACCAGCTAATCCGGTGCGCAGCGTCATCACAATACTTGCCTGCGAAATCCCTAGTTGTGCCGCTTTGCGCCTGTCAATAATGAGTAATTTACGCGGTGCGAAAATGATGCTGCTATCGTCGACATCAACGATGCCTTCGGACTTTTCAAACACGGCGCGTACTTGTTTGGCGACTTGACGGCGTTCCATATCGCCTGGACCATAGATTTCGGCGACAATCGGCGCTAGCACTGGCGGGCCCGGTGGCACCTCGACGATTTTTACGTTGGCTTCTGGATCAATCTTTTTCGCCAAGGCCCGCAATTGCGGACGTACACGCGTTGCAATGACATGACTCTTATCCGAGCGATGCTGTTTATCGACGAGATTGACTTGAATGTCCCCTACTTCACCGCCTGCGCGCAAATAATATTGACGGACCAAGCCGTTAAAATTGATCGGCGCAGCAGTGCCCGCATAGGCTTGGTAGTCGGTGACTTCTGGGACAGTCTGCAAATAATTTCCGAGTTCGTGCAAGACCGCTGCCGTCTTTTCGACCGGCGTACCCGCTGGCATATCGACGATCACCTGAAACTCCGACTTATTATCGAAAGGCAGCATCTTTAATTGGACCAAGCCGAGTACCGGCAATGCGACAGATAAAGCAATCAAAGCGGCAACACCGAGCCCGAGTTTATTGCGATTTTTACTGCCTGACTTGTCGTCTAAAAATGGCTTGAAGATGCGTTGAAAATGCGGCGCTAATTTACCAGCCGCGCCGTCGCCCGCATGATGTCCTTCTTTCATCCATATACGCGCCAACCAAGGCGTCACAACAAAAGCAATCGCCAATGACAACAACATACCCATGCTGGCATTAATGGGGATAGGACTCATATAAGGCCCCATCAAGCCACTAACAAATGCCATCGGTAACAAAGCAGCAATGACAGTAAGCGTCGCAAGTATCGTTGGACCACCGACTTCATCGACCGCGCCGGGAATAATTTCTGCCAGCGTTTTATGTGGAAACAAGGCTTGATGACGGTGTATGTTCTCGACCACCACAATCGCATCGTC
>CAUPNA010000163.1:0-9427 GCA_963512475.1 uncultured Undibacterium sp. | reverse complement strand
TGCGCGCCATTGACAGCGACAAAGTAAGGCGTTGCCCCAGGTAATGGCGGCGGCATTGCGCCTGCGCCTAGGCCCGGATTCGCTGCAGGTGCATTATTCGCTTGAAACAGATTGCCCATACTTTGATTTAACATGCCACCGACGCCGACGCCCATCATCGCACCAGCCATGCCCGGATTTTGCGCAGCATCGCGTAAGGCTTGCGCGCCTTGGTACTGAGCGAACTGCTGCATATTGCCGATAGCGCGCATCGCGCCTTGTTGGTCGATCGCTTTTTCGACTTCTTCTGGTAGCCCAATATCTTGTACCTGCACTTCGCACAGCTCTAAGCCGTACTGTTCAAAATCGACGGCGATTTTTTCTTGTATGCGCTGACCAACGACGCTGACTTTGCTTTCTAAGTCGATCACCGGTACGCCGATTTCTGGCATGACCTCTTTGATGCGCAATCCGATTTTGCCACGCAGATTTTCTTCGATGTCTTGAATCGTGAAGTCCGCCTGTGTGCCAACCAGTTCGAGCAAAACGGTTTTTGCATCGCGAATGCGCAGGCCATAAATACCAAATGCAGTCACTCGCACCACGCCAAATTCGGGGTCGCGCATGGTCGCAGGACCCGCTGTGCCCCATTTCAAATTGGTAAAACGTGTGGTTTTGAAGAAGTAGACTTCAGCTTTAAAAGGACTGTTAAAGCCATATTTCCAGCCTTTGATCGTGCTGAGAATCGGCATGTTCTCGGTGCTGAGATCATACATGCCAGGCATGAACACATCCGCGACTTGTCCTTTTCCCTTTTGGCCTGCGTTCACCATGACAGCGACTTGGCCTTCACGCACGGTCAATTTCGCGCCCATCTTAATTTCGTTCTGGTAACGCTCAAAACGATGCACCATCACATTGGGGTTGTCGTCCAACCATTCGACGATATCGATGAATTCATTACTTAGTTTGTTCCACAGTCCCATCGTGTTCTCCTAGCTCAATGTAAAGTGACATGACAACGAAATATGTGCTGCCGAGCGTCAATTAACATGTTGATCGATGCCATCGGTAGCATTTTGTTAGTAGCATAGTATTACGTATCTGGCTCGGTATAACAAGTGCTGCTTACTTATCTCTGCAGCCTTTTTGCCGTGGTGCAGGCCACGATTCGCTCGCCTGCAGATTTGAATGTCAGCAGACCCTAAAGTACTTTAGTTTAAGTACGCTGATCTTCAATTGCGTGTCCGAATGTGGCGATCATTATTAACGGCAATGTCTGACAATGGCAGCTTTCCAACAGTAATTAAATGGTGCAAGGCATGGAGCAAATAGCGCAATCCTATCTATCGTATAAAATCATTCCCGTGAAATCGACATTCCTGCAACGCGCCCGCGAGTGTGATGTGGACGACCAAGGTCAGATTGTAGAGCACTTGATTGCGAGTGGAGGTGAGCCTTGCCGCGATAGTTTGCACAGGGCAAAGGCTGGTGAGGAACTGATATTGGGAAGTTACTGCCCGTTTGAGATCGCGGGGCCGTATAAGGAATACGGCCCCATTTTCATACGCGCGCAGGAGGATAATCAAGCGCTTCCTCAATCTTTGTCTATGCTTGTCGAGCTGGAGTATCTTGGACAACAATTCGTTTTGCGCGCTTACTCAGCGCAAGAGCGCATTGTTGATGCTTGTCTAACTGTTCCGCAACAATGTGAAGCCGATCTACAAGCTTTGTTGATTCTGCCAGACGTTAAATTTGTTCTAGTCCGGTTTCCCGCCTATGGTTGTTATGCATGTCGTATCGAACCAGCATCTTCTTAGTGGCGTTGAGCGGTCTATGCGACATCAAATTCCTTGTCACGAAAAACATCACGGCGCCATTCCTGAATCGCCCTGATTACCCATTTACTATCGTCCAAAGGTAAATCATGTCCGGCTTTCTCATGGACGCGCAATTGAACTTGCCATTTCTCAGCCAAGGTTTGTGAGCAATGCACATCCACCAATTGATCCTGCTGCCCCGCTAACAATAAGATCGCTGGAATGGGTGTATGTTTAGGCGCTTGGAAATGCGAGGCCGCGCGTAATTGGCGCAGGATATTACTGCGTGTGATCGGATATTCTCGCGCGTAGTGTACCCATTGATCGATGATGGCATTCTGTGATTTTTTGTCAGTCAGTTGGCTGGTTAGACGTAGAACTAGGGTTTCGCGTTTTTGGGTGTTGCCGAAAATGAGAGAGCGTAGCAAGCGTGGATAATTTTTAGGACGCAGTCGCTGGTAAAATGGATTGTGAGGTGCCAAACTCGTATTGATCAATACGATCGATTTCAATTCGTTTGGAAATTGATCAGCCCATGCTACAGCGACCATCGCGCCAAGTGAGATAGCCAATACGTGATAGGGCGGCTTTAGTCCTTTTTTTAGTAGCTGTTGACGGCAATGATTTGCCATTTCAGGAACGCTTGCGAGACTTTGTTGTTTGAAGAGGGCACCGTTTCCGGGAAAGTCGATGCAAACAATCTCATCTTCACTTAAAACTTTCTGTAACTGATTTGGAAATTCGCCCCAATGACGTGATTCTCGCATCAAGCCGCGTAACAGTACCCAAGTAGTCATGCGTAGTTCCTCATCCGCGATACCAGCGTGCGACGGCGCGTTCTTGCAAACGACAGCGTTGTGGTCCTGTACTAAGCCAATTTTGATAGCCACAGCTCGCCCGTACCAAAAAATCTAACCATGAAGCGTGGCGCCGTAGCACACGATGCAAACGATGTTCGGCAGTGGGGTTAAACATCCCGTGCCGGGAAAATAATTGACGGGGATTTTTCTTGACCCATAACCATGACCCCATTTCTAAAGTCAGAGGTAGAAACGTGTTGGATGTGCCAGTCGCTGTGCTTGCGTTGCTTGTTAGTTCTTGATGGTGTAAGTACAGATAATCCCAAATATCGCCGTGCGTTTGGTATTGCAGACTTTGTGGTTCGAACAGGTAACGGTGATGGGGATGGGTTTCCTGAAATAATTCTTCAAGGCGCAAAATATCTGCTAAGTGTGGAATCGGATGTTGACTATGTGCATGTGGAAACCAGACTCTGTCGACCATACCAAAACCGGAGTGGCAATCAATTGCCATACTAAACTGACGATTCAATAACTGTTCGCGAACTACTTTGCAGAGCGCCTGATTCTCGATTTCCATATCGTCACCGACGCCACCACGGTACCAAGGTAGGTGCGGACTAATCCTGTGGCCTCCCAATAAGAACGGGACTTTTCCATGCGCCTCGATCGGCGCATTGCGCATTAAATCTATGCCATTGGGATTAGCACGCGTCGATTTCCACATGCCACCAGGATTGACCAAAGGCATGAACACTAAACGCACTTGTTGCAATAATTGCTGCAAGCTTTTATCCCAAGCGAGTTGAGATAGTAAGCCGCGCAAATAGCTTAGCAATACTTGAGTACCTATGCGCTCTAAGCCATGAATGCCACCGAAGAATCCTATGGCGGGGAGCTGCGGATCAGGATTGCCAAGCGCTAATTGATACACCGGAAAGCACTTGTGCCGAACTTGCACCTCACAGGCAATGTTGACTTCGAGATGGTTTTTCCCCATTTGTATGAGGCGTTCAAGTTCTTGTAATTCTGGGAGTGCAGGCATAGTCGATGCAGACTTTCAGAAACGTGCGAATTTAGCTGCGTAATTGCAGTTAGAAAATTAGCCTAAGTCGACCATGCTAGTGCAGGCTAGTAGTGAAAGCAAGCAAATTGCTTTAGGTGTTGTTCGGTTTTCTAAATTTCCGTGGCAAAGGTCTATTGCCGACTCACAATGGTGCTTTTGATCTGGTACAGCGACATCAAGTCAAAATCATCCCGCCGATGATGGGCGAAGCGGTCGATATGGCGGAAGCGTAAATGGGACAGTGCTGGTGGCGGGTGTATTTGCCAGCACCTCAGGCAAACAATAAAGCCAAAATAGAAAATTGTAAGATCGTATTCTGGCGTCACAGAATAGAAAGCGAGTGCAGAATAAACCTGCACGCGCTTCAGAATCATTTTTTTGCAGCTGGAGTATAAGTTAAGTAAACGACCCGAATGTTTTACTTAGGTTCTTTGAGAGCCGTAGCAATCGCCTTGCTAAAGTTGCCGGGCTTTACCACTTCCAGCGCTAGCAGCTTGGCGGACTCGATCTGTTGTGGGTTCATGCGTTCTGCTGTTACCGCTTTAGCTTTCGTACCGTTGCTGGCGGGATCGGTGGCGATCAGTTCGAATAAAGCTAAGGCGATTACAGCGTTTTGCGAAACACCGCGTCCTTCTTTGTACATCACGCCTAAGTTGTATAAAGCGCTTTCATGTTTTTGTTCTGCTGCTTTAGCGAACCATGTTGCGGCTTTCGCCTCATCTTTAGGGACGCCTTGTCCGGTGTAGTGCAGTGTACCGATATTGGTTTGTGCCTGCGCATGCCCTAGTTCAGCCGCCTTGTTGTACCAGCTAATCGCTTGTGCGAAATCTTGCGTGACACCTTGACCTTTATGGTACATCACGCCTATGCAGTACTGGGCTGAGGTGTCGCCTTGTTCTGCCGCCTTGTCAAACCAGCTCATCGCTAATTCGTAATTTTGTGCTACGCCTTGTCCGTTGCTATACATCAGGCCTAGATTGGACTGCGCGAACGCGTCGCCGCGTTTGGCTTGTCTGGAAAACTCTTTAAATGCCGTTGCGTAGTCGCCTGCTTTGTAAGCGGCGATCGCTTCTGGGTTGCCAGCGTTAGCGGTGTTTGCGATGGTGCTGGTGAAAATGCTTTAAAGTAGGAGAGTAATGAGTTTGATTTGGCGGAATTTCATTTTTTGCGGTACATGAAGTGTAAATGTATAGATATTTCAAATAATAAGGCATTCTCATAATTTTCAGATTCATATCCTGCGCAAAAGTGGTCTTGCTGAATTTTGTGTTGCAAATTTGCGCCGATTGCGACTTTTAAGTGCAGGCTTTTGGAACGTCAATATGGAAAAATGCACTCAAATTGCGCACCCATTTTTGCGTCTCGAATCGTGTCGAGTGTTCCTTCTAATTTTGATAATAAATCTGTCACGTCATTGATGCGTCATATTCTCTTAATAAGATCGAGTCCTTCTTTACTTCGAGTCTCGTCATGACAATCCAAAATTCACGTCGTCAATTTATCCGTACATTTGCTGCGTCAACCGCAGCGGTTTCTGGTAGTCTTGCACTCAGCGCTTGTGGCGGTACGGGCACATCGCCTGTGTTCGCCACCTTTGAACATGGCGTTGCCAGCGGTGACCCGCTCAGTGATCGCGTCATCATTTGGACGCGCGCCACCCCTTCTGTTAATTACGATGGCAGAGATTTTGAGATCACATGGCAAGTCGCTACGGATGAGCAATTTTCTAAAATTGTGAAGTCAGGTAGTCTGTCGACGAATGCGAGTCGTGACTTTACGGTGAAGGTCGATGTTACTGGTTTGAGTGCAAACACGGCTTACTTCTATCGTTTTAATTTTGATAGTCGTATCTCTCCAATCGGCCGCACTAAGACGCTGCCAGTCGGTAAAGTCGATCAGGTGAAATTGGCAGTAGTCACTTGTTCCAATTATCCAACCGGTTACTTCAATGTGTATGGCGAACTGGCAAAGTTATCCGACATCGATGCAGTCATTCACCTGGGCGACTATATTTATGAATACCCGCGCGACGGCTACGCATCGCAAGATGCGGCAGCGTTGAATCGTCTGGTAGAACCTAAGACTGAAATCATTACGCTTAGTGATTATCGCACTCGCTACGCGATTTACCGCAGCGACACTGATCTACAAGCGGTGCATGCTAAGTCGGCATTTATCACTGTTTGGGATGATCATGAATTTGCCAACGATACTTGGATTGGTGGCGCAGAAAATCACGATCCAGCAAAGGAGGGGCCATTTAGCGCACGTCGTGCTGTAGCACTTCAGGCTTACAACGAGTGGATGCCAATTCGCCTGCCAGACGCGAGCAAGAATGATCGCATTTATCGTTCATTTGATTTTGGTACTTTGGTCTCATTGCACATGTTGGACACGCGCTTGATCGGTCGTGAGAAGCAATTATCTTATGCCAGTTATATCAATGCGACCGGCGCGTTTGACGCAGCAAAATTCGCACAAGACATGGCCAATCCTACACGCCAATTGCTGGGATCTGAACAGAGTACCTGGTTGCAAACGCAAATGACGAAATCAACAGCGACTTGGCAGATTTTGGGTCAGCAAGTGTTGATGGCGCGTATGAATATTCCAGCACCTTTGGTTTTAGGTCAGATCAGTTTTACTGACTACACAAAATTATTGGTGAAAGCGCAAACAGCACCAGTCTCGCTGACGGCGACGGATAAAGCCATCTTGGCGCAACCAGCTATTCCTTACAATTTAGATGCTTGGGATGGCTATGCAGCGGCTCGCGAAACGGTATTTGCTACGGCTAAAGCTTTAGATAAAAATCTGATCGCTTTGGCGGGTGATACGCATAACACCTGGGCCAGTGATCTGAACGATATGAACGGTGCAGCGATTGGTGTCGAGTTTGGCGTCACCTCAGTGACCTCGCCGGGATTTGAAGAAGTCTTCCCAAAAGAAGATCCCGCTGCAGTCGCTGGAGGTTTAGAGCAAATTATTGGGCCTTTGGTTTATGCAGAAACCAAAAATCGTGGTTTCATGATCGTGACTGCAACACCAACAGAAACGCGTTCTGAATGGCGTTATGTCAGTACAGTGAAGTCAAAAACTTACACTATGCTGGCAGGGAAAACCCTAAAAGTTTTACCAGGTGCGGGCAATCGAAAACTGTTACCAGTTTAAGAATGTAATACTGAAGCACTTAGCCGACAATCTAGTTGTCGGCTAAGTGCATTTGAGCGCCTGATTCGAAAGCCGGCAGACTCTATCAATCACGTGGGTAAATTATATCCCACAGAAGCGCCAAAATTTTTTCCAGATCATATGGACACTGTAGTCCGCTATGTAGCATGATCTATTGTGCAGTCATGAAATCAATGCGCGCCAAACGAGTTCATTGCGTTTTCTTTGGCTTGCTATACCACAGCGCATTCACAATAATCCAACGATCACCAAATCGACCCATGTGAAAATAGTCAACGAACCAGGGTGTTTCTAAGCGGACGGAGGCGGCGGTGTCTTTGACGTCCAACACTTTGCAACTACGATCCCATAGTTCTGGTGAAGTTTTCAACGCGCCATTTTTTGTGAGTGCAACTAATTCTTCTTTTGACATACGACGCAGACCGAGTCTTTCGTCGGGTGTGTCACCAATCACCGAACGCTTCGCCAAGTCGGGGTGCAAAGAGCGTGCAACCCGAGCTGGATTGCCTTCCAATTGACCATCTATGTAATCAAAGCAAGTCGCTTCAATTGCTGCGATTGTCGCTTTATCCGTAGCACTGGTAGACGTTTGGTAGGTATTACCCAGTAGTGCTGCGGAAATAAAGAATGCGGCGAAGCTCATAATGTGATCCCTGATTGAATGTGAAAAAATTCGAAAAAACGGCGCCTTAGTCAGACTCAGCAATCACAACTTAGTTCCTAAATACTAGGCGCAAGGCCGTCGCTGCCAAGATAGAAAAATGTAACATTGCTTAACTTTCTTATTTCACACCTCGGTTTAGAATTCGCTCATTCTAATTTTGATAAGGAAAAAATCGCATGGAAAAAATCGCTTTATCCATCGCCTTAATTGGTAGCGCCATCAGTGCATCTATGAGTGCTTCCGTGTTCGCGCAAAGCAGCGCGACAAAAGTGGAAGTTAATCCATCTTGGTATATCGCGCCGAGTATCAACTCCTTAAGCCCAGATCGTGACTTTGGCGTGAACAAAGATGGCCAAGGTTTGGGTTTGCGTTTTGGTAAAGCTTTGAATGAGGATTGGGACATCCAATTAGGCGGCACTGGTGCCAGCACAAAACAAGGCGTTGCGCGTTACAAGCAACAAACTTTGGGCGCTGATGCCTTGTATATGTTTTCTCGTAGCTCGTTCCGTCCTTTCTTGCTAGCAGGTGTCGGCTTTGAGCGTGACAAAGCGAGCTTGGGTGCAGTGGAAAAAAGTAGAACCTCACCGTTCATAGGTGCGGGACTGGGTTTTCAAGCCGACATCACAGAACAATTGGCTTTCCAAGCTGATGTGCGTCGTTTGCAAGGTCAATTGCGCGGCAATGATTTTAGTTTTAGTAAGGCACACAATACCTATATCTCTTTGGGTTTAAACTACGCTTTCGATAAGATTGCAAAGCCAGCGCCCGTCTTCACGCCAGCGCCAGCACCTGCACCCGTTGCGGTTGTGCCTACGCCAGTTGCACCACCAGCTCCGGCACCAGCACCAGTGCCAAAATTTGAAAAAATCACTTTGTCCGCTACTGAATTGTTCGCCTTTGATCGCGCAGAACTGAAAGCACCACAAGTGAAATTAGATGAGATGGCGGCTTTGTTGAAATCTGCACCGCAGATCAGCAATATCACGATCAATGGTTACACGGATCGTTTAGGTTCCGATAAATACAATTTGGCTCTGTCCGAAAAACGCGCGAATGCGGTGAAAGCGTATCTGGTAAGCCAAGGCGTTGCTGCCGAGCGTTTAACAGCGGTAGGTAAAGGCGAAGCAAATCCCGTCGCCGAATGTAAACCAGCTAAGTCAACCAAGCGTGCTGCATTGATTCAATGTTTAGAACCTAACCGTCGCGTTGAAGTGGAACAGGTCAGCGTTGAACGTCGTGTGAACTAAATCTCTTTCGGTATTTAAATTGAAAATAGCGTCTCGAACAGGACGCTATTTTTTTTTCGCGGTGCTAACTAACATCGAATTTTTCCGTACCCGATGTCCTGTTCGATGAACAAGATTGTACAAGCCTGTTGACTACATCATTCGGACTAGCATTGTCTATTCCTAGAAGACGAAATCGCTTTTCAAGCGTTGGCTATTCACTATTTCATCGCTATTGTCTTGCGCTCAATTAGTGGCAGAAGATATCTGTACTCCTGTCACAGCCAAATTGATGGCCCCATTCGTGTTTAGGGTGTGCTATCGCACAGAGCCACTGTGCGGCAGTGCTTATGCTTACTGTGTTGAACCATTTTTATCACTACAGTTTTGTAAGCATATCTCCCTGATTGGAAATACGATGAAAGCATTAGTCTATCTTGGCCCCGGCAAAAAAGAACTGCAAGAGCATGCTAAGCCAACTATCGGGGCCGAGACCGATGCGATAGTCCGCATTACGAAGACGACGATCTGCGGCACTGATTTACATATCCTTAAAGGTGATGTGGCGACTTGTGTGGCTGGACGTATTTTGGGACATGAAGGCGTGGGCGTGATCGATGCTATCGGTACGGGTGTTAGCCAGCACAAGGTAGGTGACCGAGTCTTGATTTCGTGTATCA
>CAUPNA010000162.1:0-9508 GCA_963512475.1 uncultured Undibacterium sp. | reverse complement strand
GATCATGGTTTGATGGTTCCCGCACTATCGCTGCAGTTTTTGGTGAAGCAATTTTTCCATTGGCAAAAAATCTGGAAGTCAATACCGCAGCGCGTATTGATAAATACCCTAATTTCGCCGCCAATCTGGCTCCTAAAATTGGTGTTACCTATCGTCCAATTAGCGATCTATTAGTTCGCAGCACCTATTCACAAGGTTTCCGTGCGCCAAACTTGGCTGAATCTGGTGTCGGTGGTGTTTATGCTCAGCGTGGTGGTATGCGTGACAAGGTGCGTTGTGATGAGACGAATGCGATCGCCAACCTATTGCTCAAGTCAACCACTGCCACGGATAAAGATCTTGGAAGGTCATTGTTGAATTCAAATTGCAGTATCAATATCGGCGGCTTGACACCACCGAACCCAAATCTACAGCCCGAAAAGGCTAAGATCAGCACGTTGGGTTTGGTCTACCAAGCTAGCAAACAGTTTGATGTCTCGGCAGACTACTGGTTCGTATATCGCCGCAATGAAATCGTGCGCCAAGACTTTACTGAGGTCTACGATCAGGCTGTTGAAAAATACGGCCCAGCCCTAATCGGTGCGCCGAATGCAGTGCGCGCACCAATCACTGATTTTGACAAATCAAATATGGCGGCGGTCGCTGGCATGTGCGCGAATCCGGCAAATGCTGCGGCTTGTGCAGGTGGTGTGCCGAAGTATTCAGTGGGTATTTTGGCTGGCTTAACGAATAAGTATATGAACCGCGGTCGTACTTTGATCGATGGTTTTGATATTGATGCGCATGCCCGCTTCGATCTCGGCGCTTATGGCAAACTGAATTTTGGAAGTTCAGCAACGATCATGAATCGCAATGCTTACAACGGCGATGATGGTTACGGATTTTCACAAAACTATGTTGGCTATTATGGCAATCCAAAATTACGTGCGAACTTGAATGTTGACTGGCGCTACGGCGATTTCACCAGTAGCGTGTTCGTGAATTACACGGGTAGTTCTAAATGGGCCTACGACAAGAATGACGAGGAGCGCAATAATCCGCAATCTTGTACCGCAGCCGATGTCGCGGTGGCGCCAAATAATTGCGGCGGCGCACCGGCATTTAAAACAGTGAACTTAAGTTTGGGCTGGACGCCAGTGAAAGATCTGCGTTTAGGTTTGAATATCAAGAATGTTTTGAATACCAAACCTTTCTATGATCCTAATGGTTGGGAAGGGTATAACCACGGTTTAAACTTGTTTGGACGTGTGATTAGTGTATCGGCGAGTTACAAGTTTATGTAATCGCTGTTGGGCTTCGCGTCGCACAGCGCCAACCTACAATGAGTGTAGGTTGGCGTTGAGCGAAACGAAGCCCAACAATCTTCATGAGAAAACTTAAGCACCAAGCCAAGGCAAATCAGCCGAACACCAGCCTCCTACCGTTTTGCGATGACCATGCGCATCTTTGTCCCCCTCAAAGCCTTGCAAAATATCGAAGCAGGCCGTGTAGCCATTTTCAGTTGCCAACTTTGCGCCGTGACGTGAGCGCACGCCAGAACGGCACAAGAACAAGATCGTCACATTTTTATCGATAACCGCATTTTGCAATTGCGCCAGAAAATCTGGGTTCGGCACACCGCCTGGATACAGACTCCATTGCGCCGCCTTGTGTTGTTCTTCTTGGATATTGACACGACCGACCCAATCTCGTTCGGCATTGGTTCGTACATCAAGGAGTACCACGCTGTTATCTGCTTGTAGCAAAAAATAGGCTTCTTCAGGGGTCACAGCGCCGGCGTACGGCAGGTTTTGTTCTTGACCGCGTTGTTTTGCTTTATCGATGACCTCATTCATATTATTCCTTTGTGTGAACGTAAATTTTTCGTTGAAAAAGGTATATCTCGCATCTTAATGTCTGTAGCGATAGTTGCATCGCTCGACAGCATTTGATTTGCTTGCCTGTTTGCCGAAGTCAAGAATCTTACCAAAACCTAAGAGTACTGCGTTGTGCATTTTTGTGACCGTATCGGCGTCGCTTTTCGATTAAAGTGAATCTTAATACTTTGACTGCGTAGATAAATGTTGAGCTCACGTCATTTTTGGCGATAAGTCTGCACTAATTTAATGCATAATTTTTGCACTGAAATGGTGCTTTCTTAATTGTTAGCCCCTATTTGGTGCGCAATGTATTTTGTGAAATTGTTAATGAATTGCATGAAACTCGATTTCTCCATATAAAACAAAGACTTAATAAAGCGCATTTTCTTGTCTTCTTTGGCTTGAACGTGGCACGCTTTCTGCTAATATCATCGTCGTATTCTTGTTTCCTGTTTGCATTGTGATGGTGCGTTTTTGAAATGTCGTGGTCATAAAACAGGTAGAAAATAAAGATTAGTTGCAGTAATTTGACGTAATTTGTATTGATGCGGTAGTTCTTACACTTATTTTTGAACGATTATTTTGAATGATTAAGGAGTTTCAAATGGCAATGACCCCAGCAGAAGTGTTGAAGATGGCGAAAGATAACGAAGTTAAATTCGTTGATTTCCGTTTTGCTGATACACGCGGTAAAGAACAGCACGTAACCGTGCCAATTTCTCACTTCGATATCGATAAATTCGAATCTGGTCATGCATTTGACGGCTCTTCTATCGCTGGTTGGAAAGGTATTGACGCGTCTGACATGTTGTTGATGCCAGATCCAAACACAGCCAACATTGATCCATTCATGGAAGAAACTACCATGTTTATGCAATGTGACGTGATCGAGCCTGCAGACGGTAAAGGCTATGACCGTGACCCACGTTCTATCGCAAAACGCGCAGAAGCGTATTTGAAATCCTCTGGTATTGGTGATACCGCTTACTTCGGTCCAGAGCCAGAATTTTTCATTTTTGACAGCGTACGCTGGAAAATTGATATGTCTGGCTGTTTCGTAAAGATTGACTCTGACGAAGCTTCATGGACAACTGGCGAAAAACTTGAAGGTGGCAATACAGGCCATCGTCCTACAGTTAAAGGCGGTTATTTCCCAGTACCACCAGTAGATAGCTTTCAAGACATGCGTTCTGAAATGTGTCTGATCTTGGAATCATTAGGTATTCCAGTAGAAGTACATCACCATGAAGTCGCTGGTGCTGGTCAAAATGAAATCGGCACTAAGTTCTCTACTTTAGTAGAGCGTGCTGACTGGACGCAAAACTTGAAATACGTCGTATGGAACGTAGCGCACACTTATGGCAAAACAGCGACATTCATGCCTAAGCCTATCGTTGGCGACAACGGTTCTGGTATGCACGTACATCAATCTATCTGGAAAGATGGCAAAAACCTGTTCGCAGGTGATGGCTATGCTGGTTTGTCTGAATTTGCCTTGTTCTACATCGGCGGTATCATCAAGCATGCAAAAGCATTGAACGCGATCACGAATCCTGGTACGAACTCTTACAAGCGCTTGGTTCCTGGCTACGAAGCACCGGTGAAATTGGCTTACTCTGCGAAGAATCGTTCTGCTTCTATTCGTATTCCTTACGTCGCCAATCCAAAAGGCCGCCGTGTTGAAGCGCGTTTCCCAGATCCATTGGCCAATCCATACTTGTGTTTTGCAGCGTTGATGATGGCTGGTTTAGATGGCGTGCAAAACAAAATCCATCCAGGCGAAGCGGCATCCAAAGATCTGTACCATTTGCCACCAGAAGAAGATGCATTGATCCCGACAGTTTGCGCTTCTTTGGAAGAAGCCTTGGACGCATTGAACAAAGATCGCGAATTCTTGACACGCGGCGGTGTATTCAGCGAAAGCATGATTGATGCTTACATTGAATTAAAGATGCAAGATGTGCAGCGTATGCGTATGACGACGCACCCAGCAGAGTTTGATATGTACTACTCGCTGTAATTAGTACTCTTAGAAAAAGCGGGGCATGCCCCGCTTTTTTATTCGAATAGAGCTTTTTGTATGGTGTTTGGGGTCGGGTCCTCATTCGACTCCTGATAGAAATGAGCTGAGTAATTGTGCAAAATCGTCGCTTGACATACACTAAGCCCGTTATTCACCACGAAACGACTCACTATGAAGCAATATTTGATCGGCCTAGGTTTCTTGTTTGCCTTTAGTTCTTCTGCCTACGCACAGATCTACGTCTGTACTGATGCGAATGGTAAGAAAGATTATCGCAATACCGGTGTGACTAAGGGCTGTAAGCTATTGGATTTGCCTAGCAGTGCGGTACCCGCTCCAGCGAACGCGAACAAAAAACCTACAACCGCGAAATCAACACCAAGCCCGGCGAATTTTCCTAAGGTGGATGATAGTACCCAGAAGGCACGTGACTCTGATCGTAAGCAAATATTGAATGATGAGTTGAAAGTTGAAGAGCAAAAGTTAGAAGCGCTGAAAAAAGAATACAACGGTGGTGAAGTAGAACGTCGTGCGGACGAGCGTATGCCGGCGAAATATGTGGAGCGTGTCAATAATCTGAAAAATGATATTGCACGGACAGAAAAAAATATTGAGGCATTAAAACGTGAGATCAGTAATCTTAAATAAGAATTTGACCTGCACGACCCCCTAAATAGGTCGCAATCGCGACCTTTTTTATTTTGATAATGCTTAATTTAAATAATGCCTGAGTCAATGAACCAATTTGCCGGATTAGAGTTGCTTGCCTCAGCGGTGCTGGTGCTAAATCCCCAGGGATGTATTGTGCATGCGAATCCTGCTGCAGAGAATTTATTGGAGCGTCCCTCTAAATTGTTGCTCAATACACAGCTTAGCGATTTATTTTTAAATGGCGACGAGTTACTTGATGGCTTTCAGCAAGCAATAGAACATCAATTTGCGGATAAAAGACAGGATCTTATTTTAGAGCGCAATGGTCGTGAGCCACTGCATGTGTATAGCATCGTAACAGCCTTGGATCTCCCTGATACGCCAGTCCTGATTGAGTTGCGCGAAAATGTGCAGCAACTGAAGCTTGACCGTGAAGAGCGCATGCAAGATCAGAATAAAGAAAATAAAGAGTTAATTCGCAATCTGGCGCATGAGATTAAAAATCCTCTTGGCGGTATCCGTGGCGCGGCTCAGTTATTGGAATTGGAATTGCCAGAGCGCGATGCTAAAGAGTTACGTGAATACACACAAGTGATTATTAAAGAAGCCGATCGCTTGCAAGTTTTGGTTGATCGTTTGTTGGCGCCCAATCGCTTGCCACAGGTGATCGCCGATGTGAATATTCATGAAGTCTGCGAGCGCGTCCGTAGTTTAATTATGGCGGAGTTCCCGAAAGGCTTATTGATTAAGCGTGACTATGATTTGTCTATTCCTGAATTTCGGGGTGATCAGCAACAGTTGATTCAAGCGGTGCTCAATATTGCACATAACGCGGCGCAAGCGCTGGTCATGCGCATGGCAGATGGTGATGCAGAGATCATTTTTAAGACTAGAGTGGTGCGTCAGATCACTCTTGCCAAGGTGCGTTACAGGCTGGCATTAGATTTGCATATCATTGATAACGGCCCTGGTATTCCGCCAGCGATTCGTGACCGGATTTTTTATCCTCTGGTATCGGGACGCGATGGCGGAAGTGGTTTGGGTCTGACATTGGCGCAAGCGTTTATTACGCAACATGCAGGTGTGATTGATTGTGAAAGTCGACCGGGCTGTACTGATTTTCGTATATTGATCCCTTTGCCCTGAGCGATTTTTTCTGTGCTTGCACCGTGCTTGTGCAGCACTTGCGCTATAACTGAATTTATTCTTTGGAACACTGAGCAATGATGAAAACCATTTGGATTGTAGATGACGATGATTCCATACGTTGGGTGTTGGAAAAAGCGTTAGCGCGTGAAGGTTTGGTGACACGTAGTTTTACTAATCCGGATGATGTCCTATTGGCGCTGGATGAAGAACAGCCACAAGTCTTGGTATCGGACATACGCATGAATGGTGCGTCTGGGCTCGATCTTCTGCAAACGATTAAGCAACGTCTGCCTAGTTTGCCTGTGATTATCATGACCGCTTTTTCTGATCTGGATTCCGCTGTAGCGGCATTTAAGGGTGGCGCATTTGAATATCTCGCGAAGCCATTTGATCTTTCAAAAGCGGTTGAACTGATTCGACGTGCATTAGAAGAGAGTGCTCGCGAGACGACGGTCGAACAGATTCATGAAGTTGAAACTGAGATACTCGGTCACGCTGCGGCGATGCAAGAAGTTTTTCGAGCGATAGGGCGCTTGTCGCAATCGAGTGTGACGGTGTTGATTACAGGTGAGTCGGGGAGTGGCAAAGAATTGGTGGCGCGTGCTCTGCATAAGCATAGTCCGCGAGTGAATCAACCTTTTATAGCATTGAATACTGCTGCGATTCCAAAAGATCTTTTGGAATCTGAATTGTTTGGACATGAACGTGGTGCTTTCACTGGCGCGCAGACTGCACGGCGTGGTCGATTTGAACAAGCGGAAGGTGGCACTTTGTTCTTGGATGAAATCGGTGATATGCCATTTGATTTGCAGACGCGATTATTGCGAGTTTTGTCCGATGGACATTTCTACCGTGTTGGCGGGCATCAGCCTTTAAAAGCGAATGTGCGCTTGATCGCGGCAACCCATCAAAACTTGGAAGCGCGTGTCAAAGAAGGTGTATTTCGCGAAGACTTGTTTCATCGCTTAAACGTGATTCGTCTGCGCGTGCCTAGTTTGCGAGAACGTCGTGAAGATATTCCAGTTCTTGCAAAACACTTTTTGATGCAAAGTGCCAAGCAATTAGGTGTCGACGCTAAACGGCTGTCTGATCACGCCTTATCATATATTTCGTATTTGGATTTTCCGGGTAATGTGCGCCAATTGGAGAATTTGTGTAATTGGATTACGGTGATGGCACCTGGGCAAGTGGTTGAAATTTTGGATCTTCCTAGTGAGTTGCTACCAATAGATCAAGACCTAGAGGTGCACAAGCAAGGTGCGAATCACGCACTGGAAGTGGGCGCTACGATGCAGAGCGCTTCGTCCTGGAGCGTTGCCTTAGAACGGCAAGCTGGGCAGTTATTAAACCAAGATGTGGCGGAAGTCATGAATAAATTGAGTAGGGAGTTTGAGACGGTTCTCATTAAAGCAGCGTTGAAACATACTCACGGACGCAAGAATGATGCAGCAATTCGTTTAGGTATCGGAAGAAATACCATTAGCCGGAAAATTCAGGAACTGGGAATTGAAGGTGTTAAAGATGAATAGTTATTGAATAGATTGTCGTTTTTTTGTAAAGATTAATTGAATGCAAATGTTCCACTAAGGTATTTTACAGAGTATTATTTCCGTGTGCGGATGGTAATAGTTGTTTTGGCGCATTGCCAAATTTCTCATTTCTTTCACCTACAGGGGCCGCACTAAGCCTTCAGCTCGCTTGAGACTTCGTTCGCTCAGGTCATTTTTTGATGGTGTGATAATTTGCTGTAATACTTAGGGGATTTTTATGAATTTCGACGCGCTATTCCAGCAACAAAACGCATTGCCCACAATTCCAAAAGTTGTGCAAGAAGTCATTGATAGTTTTAATAATGAAGATGTTTCGATTGATGTGATTGCCAGTAAACTGGCGGCCGATCAGGTGTTAAGTGCGAAGTTATTGCGACTCGCAAATTCTTCCTATTACCATGCATCACGTAGTGTCGGAACCGTAGATGATGCGGTTCTGATGCTAGGTTTTATGACAGTCCGGACGCTAGTCATCAGTAGTGGTCTAACTGGTGGGTTTAAGGCAATGCCGGGCGTCGATCTTAAGCAGTTTTGGCGCTACAGCATGCATACAGCGGTTATTGCAAAATGGATCGCAAAAAAAGTGCAAGGTAATTCGGACTTTGCCTTCACTGTTGGTCTAATGCATGCGATAGGTCAGCTCGTTATGCATGCGGCGATGCCAGAGCAAACGCTGCAAATCGATAAGATCGCCGGTCCTTTGGATTCCCGTCGCCTTGACGTGGAGAAAACGTCTTTTGGGTATGATTATTCCGATGTTGGTGCAGAGTTGGCTAAACGTTGGCGTTTCCCAGATAATTTCCCTACTGTCATTAAGGCATTTCCTCAGCCTCTATCGCACGATACTTTTGAGCCTATGGCGGCGGTGATTCATTTGGCTGTGTGGTGTGCTCGCGCTGAAGAGAATAAATATTCACGGGAAGAGCGCGAAGCTACCATTCCTACTGAGGTTTTGGCTAAATTGGGATTGAGTACTTCCGTACTATTGGATGATATGCCTCCAGTTTCAGAATTGGCGGCAGGCTTGGAAGATTTGGTGAACTAATTTTTTGATGGCAGCTTGTTTGCCGCGACGACTGCATCTTTTGTGCGTTCGTCCTAGTTCGCACCTGCATTAAGAGAGTGACTGAACTTTTTCAGTCACTCTCTTTTTTATGCGTACTTCTTTTCCAGGCTCAGTGCCAACGCCTCTGCAACTTTAATTCCGTCTATCGCCGCAGAGAGTATGCCGCCAGCGTAGCCAGCGCCCTCGCCAGCAGGATAGAGTCCTTTTGTATTTAAGCTTTGAAGGTTATCGTCTTTGCGTTTGATACGTATTGGTGAGGAAGTTCTGGTTTCTACGCCAGTCAGAATCGCATCTTTTAGTGAGAAACCCTTGATTTGCTTATCAAATTCTGGAATGGCCTCGCGCATAGCTTCGATAGCAAACGCTGGCAAGGCGTCAGCCAGATTGCACAAGGTGATTCCTGGCTTGTAAGAAGGGACAACATTGCCAAGTTCGGTCGACGGCCGATTCGCTAAAAAGTCGCCTATCAGTTGCCCTGGCGCATTGTATGTACTACCGCCTAAAATAAATGCTTTGCTTTCTAGTTCTCGTTGCAGTGCGATGCCTGCCAGTGGATCGCCCGGATAGTCAATTTCGGGAGAAATCCCGACCACGATGGCGCTATTTGCATTGCGCTCATTGCGCGAATATTGACTCATGCCATTAGTGACGACTCGTCCAGGTTCAGAAGTCGCTGCAACAACTGTGCCGCCTGGGCACATACAGAAACTATATACAGAGCGGTCATTTTTCGCATGGTGAACTAATTTATAGTCGGCTGCACCGAGGATTTTATTGCCAGCGCTCGGGCCAAAGCGGGCTTTATCAATAATTGATTGAGGGTGTTCAATTCTAAAACCGATAGAGAATGGCTTTGCTTCGACGTAAATTCCTTTTGCATGAACAAGTTCGAATGTGTCGCGTGCACTATGTCCAACCGCCAGAACAACATGATCAGTTTGAACTTTTTCATGGTCGTTGACTGTCAGTCCACAAATTTCGCCATTTTGTATGTCGAAATCAGTCACTTTTTGTCCGAAGCGAATTTCACCACCTAATTCAATAATATTAGCGCGCATCTCTTCTATCATCTTGACCAAACGAAAGGTGCCGATGTGGGGTTTGCTGACATACATAATTTCTTCCGGTGCGCCGGACTTGACGAACTCGGTCAATACTTTGCGACCATAGTGTTTGGGATCTTTGATTTGACTGTACAGTTTGCCGTCCG
>CAUPNA010000161.1:0-9537 GCA_963512475.1 uncultured Undibacterium sp. | reverse complement strand
TTAGCCAGCAGAACTACTCAGCAGAATTATTCCAATCTTCTACCTTGTTGTGTGAGGCTTTAGATTCTTAAACTTTCTTGAGGTAGCACGCTTTCAGCATAAAGTTACCAGCATCCATTTTGCAGTCCACTTCATGATCGCCACCGACCAGGCGTATGCTTTTGACCTTCGTTCCTTGTTTTAAGGTCGTGGACGAGCCTTTTACTTTCAGGTCTTTGATCAAGACCACGGCATCGCCATCCGACAGCACATTGCCGTTGGAATCTTTAACGATGCGGTCATCGCTTTCTTCAACAGCAGCCTGCATAGGCCATTCATGACCGCAATCAGCGCACATATAATTTTCACCGTCGGGGTAGGTGTTTTCTAAGCCACAAACTGGGCAGGCAGGTACATTCGACATACATTCTTTCAGATAAAAGCGAATAGAGTGTTCTAGTATAACCGACCAGTATTGGACACTAGTTTGATCTGGCTCGAATTTGGAGTGAATTTCTATGATTAGTTTTTTGTGACTGTTTTTTGTACTAGGGGACTTCAACCCAGATTTTCCATTAGGCGCGTCTTCGACGCTATTTGAGCACTGGCGGCGCATTTTCGGTCATTTTTTTCGTTCTTCGTTGGAAATAGCTAGCTATTTTCGCCTCATTCACGTAAAAACTGCCTCGAAAAGTGCATCCGCCATCGTCTCAAATCCTAATGGAAATTCTGGGTTTAATAAGAAACGGAGCCGAAGCTCCGTTTTGCTTACCGCCACAGTGCACTCAATAAATTAGTTAACGATCGCTTTCACCGTCAAAGCTGAGTATGCGGTGTAAGAATACACGCCTAAGTAGTAACGACCTGCTGCTGGGGCATTGACGGTGCAGCTTTCTACCGATGTTGCACCGTCTGATTTGCACTTGTAGACCGTGGTGGTAGGTTTGCTAGTCAATTGGGTGAACAAATCGGCGTCGCCATTCGCACCATTAGTTGAGAAGACGATGCTGGTTTTTCCTGCGGGTACGTCGATTGCATAGTATTTCCAAGTGCCCGTCGCTGCACTTTGACCTGTCAGTGCTACGCCGCTGGTCAAGATAACGTCAGGTGGTGGTGTCGAGCCAGTAAGGCTACCTTGCATGGCGTAGTAGCCTAAGGACGAGTAATTGGAGAAGCCATTTTGCGGTGTTCCTTCGGCACCACCTGCGATCACTAGACGATAATCACCTGCACTCAAATTCAAAGCGATGAATTCTGCGGAACGGTTGACTGCCTTATTGCTACTGGCGACCAGAGTACCTGCCGCGTTATAAATTTTGGCATCAACGTCGAGCATCCCAAAATATTCAATCGGATCGATTTTTAAGTCGAGCTTTCCTGTACCCGTGACGGTAAAAGTAAAGATGTCGGTATCGCCAGTTCTTGCGATTTGACCAAAATTAGTGGTGGCACTAATTGCCCCATTGCTGCCTACATTCAGTGCTTTGCCGGAAGGATTGTCATCTGTCACATAGGGTACGGATTCGTTGACGTTCATAATACGCAAATCGTCTTCGAAATTAGTTGCGCTATTGTATTCACCCTTACTCCAGGTCCAGCGACTAGATGCCCAGCTGGCACCCATCCAATAGTTGCCCATGATAGGACCCCATTGGTAGGCCGCTATCCCTTCAAAATACTCGCCACCTGCGCCACCACGATCGTGATTCATACCCATTTGATGGCCGACTTCATGGGCGGCTGTCATCCCGATACCGTAGCCATAATCAAAGCCACTGGAAGGATTTCTGTATAAAGTACCAGCAGAAGTTGTACCAAAGGAGCTCAATGGTGCGTTGGATCGGCCATCTTGATTGACGAAATTGATTACGCCAGTGCGCAAAACATTCGCAGATTTCGCTGCGTTGTAGACCGCTGGATTGGTGGTGATGTTGATGTTATACATGGAATATTGATCAGCCACGATTTGCCACGCGCGATACATATTCTCTTTAGTCACACCGTTCAAAGGCGTGGAGCCACTCATTACAGCAGAGTGATTCAGGTAAAACACCCACGCGCTTCCTGGTTTGCTCTCTAGCTTAGTCACGTCTTCATTATTATAGGGGCCGATATGTGGGGCTTGACGTAGAGACATGGTGCTATAGACAGGATGAATCGCAGCAGCCAGATTGTTGACCGTCGTTGCCTTTAACCATTGATCGTCCAGATCAGGAATGATTTTGCTGATGGGGACTTCGACGACGCTGACTACGCCCTTGGCATCGGTGCTGTATTCATAAGCTTTTTTGGTGTCATGCCTGACCAAATACCCTTTGATACTTTGTGTATTACCCTTAAGCACGAACGTCGAATTAGCAACGCCACGCGCTCTACCAGATACTGACAGTAGGCCTTCTTTAAAATGATAATCGGTGATGTCGGTTTCTAGCGATTGCCCGCTATCTTTGTTAGCCCCCGCAGTGGAACGTAGAAAGCTGGCGTTCGGGTTGGCATGTTGTGCCGCCAGCCCATTGATGATGGCATTAACGCTGCCTAGTTCTTGTTTGGTTTTAACCAATAAGTTGTCTGCTGCCAATGCACTGCCGCCGCTGACAAGTCCCGTCGTTAACAGCGCTGAATACAGGCCGAAAGCGATGCGGATAGGTGTCTTGATTGTCTTTTTCATTTTGTCTCCCTGTTGTGTTTTGGGCTTGTGATCCCATTGTTGAATTGGCGCTTCATAATGAAAAAAACGCTGTTTCCAATACGGGAATCGCATTGCAAAAAGCGGCGTGAAGATGAAGCGAAAACAGAGTTAAACAGAAAAATCAGAAATACAATATCTCTAAAATATATTCAAAAACCCGCACATGTATATACATTAAGTAAGACTTTTAGATAAATTTATTGTGGTGACTTAAATAAGAAAGAATCGCCGTTCAGAGTTGCATTTCGACGATGAATAAATTTTTTTACACTGATTGTGTGCATTTAGTTTTAACTAAAATCTAGTTAATTTATAAGCATTTTATTTGTTGCTTTTCTTGACCCTTGAAAATTTAATGGATCATTTGCCCTAAATAGTGCCACCAAACTTGATACAACAAAAATAGGCTAGAGTAAGGAGTTGCGAGTTTTTCATTACTCGATCAATACGCCTTGATAGCAACAGATGCTTGAATTGCGATTAGCCAATCTACTGGTTTTGAATCTATTTAGTTGGCAGCCATGTATTGTTGCCAACCGACGGCCCAGAGTAGGCTTAGTTTGGTCAGGTTCAGATAAGCGTACAAATGTTAGAAATCGTAGTATTCCTCGTAGTGAGCTGCTCTTTCAGTTCCAGAGAAAATTGCAATGTTGTAGCAATTTAATACCCACCAACATAAACTAGAACCAAAAGCATTTATCGTCACCGCTGCCTTGATTCTGTAGATGAATCTGGTGACTTCCGCTGGAACTTATGTCGTTCATTCGACAGCGCCACTTGGCATGCAAACATGCATCTATTCAGACAAACGAGGCCGTGGGATTGTGTGGTGTTTTAGAGGTTTTGGCGCGGGCGTGCAATCAATGTTTTTCCAGAGTGCCGTATTAGCTAAAGAGAATCTCGTGTCGTTGGGTCAAATGAATTTGACTAATGAACTTGTGCAGATGGGGAATTGGAATCAAGCAGAGTCAATTGATAAAAACAAGTTTGAGGTTCACCGCGTTGATTCGGTGAACGGAGCGGGCACAAGAAAGATTGGAAGCGGGTGTGGAAGGACTTTTCTTATTCAAGCTCGTTTAGTCAGGCGGAATTCAAATCCATAGTTGGCGAAGCTTGCAGTTATTTAATTGGGGCAGTGCTACTTTTTTGATTAGTTGGTTCGGCCGCTTATTTCGGCACTTCATTTCAAATTGTTAGTAACGGCAATTTTAGCTAAAGAGGCATCAATTTTATTCATCACAGCGGTCGCAACATCCTTACTGCAAACGATGTAGCGATCCAAGCCAGGTGGCATATCTTGCATGTCTAGCTGAGTCAGCTCATTCAAATTGCTTTCAGTCGCTTGCAAATGATGCCAATCCTCACGGTCTATGAACATAAATGAAGCGCGATCTGCGTTGATCATGCGCGCCATAATGGCGGGTGCGGCGCTGCTGCGTATGATGCGATTTTTACTTTGCCTGAAAAGATTATCAATCGTCTCTCCATAAGAAACGCCATCAACAATAGCCAAACTTAATTGTGGATCTTGCAGCAAATTTGTCAGAGTTTTGTGCGTCCGTACTTTACTTAAGGCTTTCGCACTGACGATAAGCGTATGAGGTGGATCTTTGTGAAAACTTTGACTAAATTGAACGATGGCCTCACGTCCCGGAATTTTGTACCAACCAAAAGAACAGTAGTTCGTGGTGCCGCTGGAAAAATTATGCCAAATTCTTTTGGCCGGTTCCTCTACAAAGCGCGCATTCAGTTTGGTGTCGGCAAACACTTGTTTGGCGAGTTCAAGTAACGCACCTTTTTCTTTACCATTTTCTATATATTGATGGGGTGGTTTGTGGCGCCATGCCACCGTTATGGTTTCTGCATGGAGTTGCCAGTTGGGTAGTAAAGTAAGGCAAATCAAGATAAGCAGTGATCTATTGAGGGATCGCATATGAGTCCTAAAGCAAAGTGATCGGACAGCCTTTCACATTTTACTAGCGAAAGAAAAGCGTGCACGCTTTTCTTTCCAATGCAGCATACCAGATTAGCTTGCTTGATTAGCTTACGTGATTAAGGCTTAAGTCAGATCACGTGCGGGCAATAAGCGACCTTCAACTTCTCCAAAACCGATACGAGGTGTACCGTCTTTTTGCGCCCAGCCGCGCATGATGATACTGTCACCATCTTCGATAAAAATACGCTGTTCGCCATTGCTCAAAACGATAGCTTTCTTTCCGCCTTCCGTCAGCTCTAATAAAGAACCCGCCTCTTCTGCTAAAGGACCAGATTGAGTACCAGAACCTAAGAAATCGCCAGCACGTAAATTACAACCGTTGACGGTGTGGTGAGTGACCATTTGCGATACCGTCCAATACGAATGACTGAAATTCGACAACGACAGACGTTGAGCTGGAGTACCGTCTTGGCGCATTTTCTCTGTCTGTACCAAGACTTCCAGTTGTATGTCAAACGCACCAGTACTGCGCAGATCAGCATTGTCCAGATACGGCAATGGTTGCGGGTCTGCCGCATCACGTGTCCAGCCTTTGCGATACGGTGCTAAGGCTTCTAATGTTACGACCCAAGGTGAAATCGTTGAGGCAAAATTCTTCGCAAGGAAAGGTCCCAAAGGCTGATATTCCCAGGCTTGCAAATCACGTGCCGACCAGTCGTTGAGTAAGCACATGCCGAACACGTGTTCTTCTGCTTGGTCGATACCAATCGCATCACCTAAAGCATTACCTTGACCGATGAAGACACCGACTTCGCATTCGTAATCCATGCGTTTAGCCGCAGCGAAGATAGGCGTTGTTGCAGTTGGCGGCATGGTTTGTCCGACAGGGCGGCGGAATTGTTGACCCGATACACCAATCGAAGAAGAGCGGCCATGGTAGCCAATCGGCACCCATTTGTAGTTAGGCAGCAAAGGATTATCAGGACGGAATAATTTACCGACGGCGGTGGCGTGATGCACTGAAGTGTAAAAATCGGTGTAGTCCCCAATTTGTGCAGGCAATGCATACTCAGCCTCTGCTTGCGCAACTAAAGTTGCGTGTAAGCCCGCCTGAGCCGAGGCACCTTCGCGTAAGGCAAGCGATAAGGCAGAGCGCACTGCTGAGGAAACACCATTGCCCAGATCCATTAGTGCATTTAATGAGGCTGCTGATAAAGCATGTGCTAAACGTGCATCCATGATTGTGGAAAATACACCCGCTTGCTGCGCTAAAGTCAGATCCAGAATCTGATCGCCAATGGCTATGCCAATGCGAAAATGTTCGTTGCTATCTGCACGCCGAAACACGCCAAATGGTAAATTCTGAATCGGAAAATCCGTGTTGCCGTCATTGGCTGATGTGACCCAGCTACGCAATGCTGGATTGTGGGTGTCGTTAAGTTTTACTGACATAGTGGACTTTCTTCGCAAGATAAAATACTCAAGCGCAGAGGCTCAGAATGTGCAGAGCCTTGCCTATGGCTTACTCTGTATTTTCTGTGTTACTGCGGCTAAAGTGTCATGAAAAAATTATTCTACTTTTGTGACGGATCAAAATTCTTTTTTATCCCCTGCCAGCATTGGAAATAATCAGCCTGTAATAAAGGCGACTCCATTGCTGCACGAGTTGGTTTCAGAATAGTATTGGTTTCTATCATGAACGCCATCGTGTTATCAACTTTTTGCGGCGTGCTGGTGTCGATATTACTCGCCTTTTCAAAGGTCGGCGCATCAGGACCATGTCCACTCATACAATTGTGCAAGCTGGAACCACCCGGACGGAAACCACCTGATTTGGCATCGTACTGACCATGAATTAAACCCATAAATTCACTGGCGATATTGCGGTGGAACCAAGGTGGGCGGAAGGTGTTTTCTGCTGCTAACCAACGCGGTGGAAAAATCACGAAATCGATAGTATCGACACCCGGTGTATTGCTCGGTGATTGTAAGACCAAAAAGATAGACGGATCAGGATGGTCGTAACTGATAGAGCCTATCGTATTGAAATGACGCAAATCATATTTGTACGGCGCCATATTGCCATGCCAGGCGACGACATCGAGAGGGGAGTGGCCGATTTTCGCGCTCCACAAATTGCCGCTAAATTTAGCGACTAATTCAAAGTCACCTTCACGGTCTTCGTACCAGGCGGTAGGCGTCAAGAAATCACGTGGGTTTGCCAATCCATTGGAACCGATCACACCTAAATCAGGCAGCTTTAACATCACACCAAAATTCTCACACACATAACCACTTGCTTCGCCATCCGGCAGGGTGACCTGAAAGCGCACACCACGTGGAATCACAGCGATTTCCTGTGGCTCTATATCAATTAAGCCGAGTTCAGTTTTGATGTTCAAACGACCTTGTTGCGGAATGATTAGTAACTCCGCATCGGCATCGTAGAAAAATTTGTCCGTCATATCGCGGTTCGCCGCGTACAGATGGATGGCACAGCCAGTTTGTGCATCAGCAGAGCCATTGCCCGCCATAGTCAGCCAGCTTTGAATAAAATCGTTCGGCGTGGTTGGCATCGTTTGAGGATCCCAACGCAATTGGTTGGGTGTACTGGGTACTTGTGCAAAATCATTCGTCAATTTGCCGCTATCAATTTGTACGAAGGGCTGATGCATGGCCGCTGGGCGGATACGATAGGTCCAGGAGCGGCGATTGGTGTGGCGTGGCGCAGTGAAAGCGGTGCCCGAAATTTGCTCGGCATAAAGGCCATAGGCGCATTTCTGTGGCGAATTTTGATTTTGCGGTAAAGTACCTGGCAGCGCTTCGGTGGCGTATTCGTTAGCAAAACCGCTCATATAATTAGGAGTCATGATCTTATCCAAAGTAAAGAAAACACGAGAATGCGCTAATGTAGTGCAATCCCTTCATTTTTACGATATAAATACTAAAATGTAGATCATTCATAGAATCAATAATGGGTGAATGTTAGGAGTGATGATGATAGAAGCCAAAGACATAGACTTAAACTTGCTGGTGGTTTTTCAAGAAGTGTTTCAAGAACAACAGATCTCCAGCGTGGCGCGCAAGCTCAATTTGTCGCAACCAGCGGTGAGCAATGCCTTGGCACGTTTGCGCAAGACCTTTAATGACGAGCTATTTGTGCGCACTTCTCAGGGCATGCAACCGACGCCATTCGCGCAGCAATTAGCCGATCCGGTCGTTGCGGCGCTTGCCAATATCACTAAAGCACTTAATCAGCAGGATGTGTTTAATCTATCAAACAGTCAGCGGCATTTCACGATTGCCATGACGGATGTTGGCGAAATGCATTTCATGCCGATTCTGATCAAACAATGCCGCTTTCACGCACCGCAAATACAAATCTCGACCATCCGTGCCAATAGCGTCGACTTAATGGCGGAAATGGAAACCGGCAGGATAGATCTGGCGATCGGTGCCTTTGAAGCAATGTCTGGCGCGCTGTATCATCGGCGACTGTTTCAACAGGACTATGTGTGCCTGTATCGCCGACAGCATCCGATTTTGAAAGAAGGCATCTCAGCAAAAGAATTCTTAGGTGCTGAGCATTTGATCGTATCGACCAAAGAAAGCCCTTACGACAAAATTAATCAAAGTCTGGAAAAAGCCGGTATATCAGCTAAGGCCAATTTCACAGTGCCACATTTCGCATCCGTACCCTACATCGTCAGTACCACTGATCTGGTGGCGACGGTGCCACAAAAACTAGCTGCTAGTGCTGCTGCGGCTTTCGACTTGGCGTACACGAAACCGCCGATCAAATTGCCAAGACTACAAACCAATATATTTTGGCACCGACGTTTTGCACAGGACGACGGCAACCTTTGGTTGCGCAAGCTTCTTGTCGAACTTTTTTCAGATTGAGTTTCAGTTTAAGTGCTACTCGTTATTTGTTCACTCGCCTTTTCGATTCAGGATTTTGTTGGTCTTTATTAACGTTCCTCAAGACTCTTAACGAAGCTTTCGATATCGGGTTTGATTTTCGATTGGTAGCACGGCCTTCGCTTGTTAGCTTTCCTTCAACGTGGAATGAATAACGGCGACGCCAAGTAACTTGACAGGCTCAACGCTAATCAATTCTCAGTTCAAAACTAAAACAAATGAACGAAAAAAAGCGTGACTGTTGCCAGCCACGCGAGGAGGGGAACTAAAAAAAGAGTAATTACATGAAATTCAATACAAGGAAAACTAAAAAAAAATTATGCAGCCTGCAATTGATCAACAGCTGGTACAGAGCGTAAAGCTTCGCCATCAATCAAAATCCGGCGTGGCTTGTGCGCTTCCGGAATTTCGCGCTGCAATTCGATACTCAATAAGCCATTATCTAGACGAGCGCCACCTACTTTGACATGGTCTGCCAAGCGGAAACTATGTTCAAAATCGCGTGTCGCGATCCCACGATGTAAATAGGTACCTTGAGTTTCAGGTTTTGCTTTGCGACCGACTACTTTCAATACATCACGCTCAGTTTCAATTTCAATCTCACTGCGATCAAATCCAGCGATTGCCATACTAATGCGGTACTGGTCTTCAGTGACCAATTCAATATTGTAGGGAGGGTAACTCGGTGTTGCTTCTGCACGTTGCGCTTCATTAAATAAATGAGCTAAACGATCAAAACCAATGGCAGAACGATAGAGTGGAGAAAAGTCAAAATTACGCATGATATATATCCTTATAAAGTGAAGCGATATGTGGTTTAAGAAAATTCGCAGACCTCACTTGAGCATCTGCTGATACGGATATGTAGATGGTAAAAGTGCTTTTCAAGAGAAAATAATTTAAATTTTTGAGGGGCTTGAAAGGGTTTGATACGTCCCCATTTCGTGGTGCTTTTTGTGTTTAGTTCGATGTAAAGCAATGCTGAAGTACTAAATATTTCTAAGGTTTGTAG
>CAUPNA010000160.1:0-9548 GCA_963512475.1 uncultured Undibacterium sp. | reverse complement strand
CTGAATATTGGCAACAGCGCTTAGGAACATTGGCTGGTCGCAAAATAGGGCTGGTATGGAGCGGTAGTGCCGGTCATAAGAACGACCAGCAACGTAGTTTGGGGTTGGCAAGCCTGCTTTCCTACTTGCCACATCGGGAAGAACAAACCCACTACATCAGTTTGCATAAAGAATACCGCGCTCAGGATGCCGAGCTCATGCGGGCGCGTCCGGAGATTTTGGATTTTTCCACTGAGTTACATGATTTCTCTGATACAGCGGCGCTCTGTCAGGCGCTTGACTTGGTGATCAGTGTTGATACCAGCGTCGCGCATCTGGCTGGTGGTTTAGGCAAACCCGTTTTACTATTGCTACCGTGGATAGCCGATTGGCGTTGGCTACAAGATCGCGACGATAGTCCTTGGTATCCCTCATTCGAATTACTACGACAATCGCGAGCGAATGACTGGAGTGATGTATTGGCGCAGTTGCCTGCTAAGATTCAGCAGCATTTGACTGAATAATGGCACACCTGAAATTCGCCAGCGCTAGGACATTCGCATTTCTTCTAAACGCAACACTATCTCCAAACGTCGTTCGCGTTTGATGTCCTGCCAATGACGGTTTTCTTGTGCACCCATGATGGCGTACAGCATGTTTAGACTGGTTGAGGGGAAAACTTGTTTGAGTTGCAGGTAGAGCCCATAAGGTTCTGCCGCCGTTAATTCGGCGGCGGTATGGATGCCAACTTGGCGCAACATGGCACTGGATTTGGGGCCGAGACCTGCCATATTTTCCAATTCAGTTTGCTGCGTTTTCACCATACCACCGCCCTTGTGTCTAGCCGGACTAATCGTCCAAGCCCTTTTTCAAGTTATCCACGCCACCCACAACAGGCAACACCAATGACGTCTGCGCCAAATCGACGCTCAGCTCGGTACCCGCTTTTGGCCATAAAGTGAAATCCTGATCACTAGACATGATCATCAGCGCAAGACGTTTACCCGCTGGGATGACTCGGTCTATAGGTTGAAGATCAAAAGTCAGGTCGACGAATTTACCAGGTACCAGCGCTGTGCCAGGCAACTTGGAATCGTAGTTGCCCGTCTTGGTCAGGGAGCGGTGATTTTGTGGATCAGCCCAGGCGCGGCTGACGACACCTAGTTGTCCGGCTGCGCCTACGACTTTTTCATCAAATGGCAGAGTGACTAACCAAACGGACAAATTAGCCGCAGCTTTGTTGGCGGCGACACGTATCTTAATGCTCGGCGTGCCGGACAAATGAACCGTATCGGTCAACTCGGACGTAGCGTAAATCAAGCGGTGCGGTGATTGCTCGGCATTGGCTAATACGCCGCCTTTGAATTGCACATCGTCGATAATTTTTTCTATCGCGCCTTTGGCTTTAGCTACAGCTTTAAAACTCAAGCTACCGGCTTTATTGCCACCCGCGCCTAAAAATAGATTCACATTGCTGGCTTCAGGATTTGGGAAATCGAGATATGGCGTGGGTGCGGCGCCGCGTTCTGCGTTTTCGCGCATGATCATGGCACGGGCATCTTTTTCTACGCCGTTATCGATGCCGTACAAATAATGTGAGAACCAGCGATTGCGCATTTCCAAAGGTGGGGGGCCGCCATGACCGCCGTGGTGTAAGAATAACTGTGTAGCTACACCATTTTTCTTAAGCGCTTCGTAGATACGAATGGAGTGTTCTGGCATCACGTTCCAGTCATGCTGACCGTGGGCGAGCAGAGTAGCGGCTTTCACGCCTTTGATCTTAGCGAGCAAATCACGATCTGCCCAAAAATCATTGTAGTCACCATTTTTGCGATCAAATTTTGCGGGATACAGGCCATCACGTATGGTGGCGTTGCAATAGGCGCGTTTTTCTGGCGCACCGCTGTACACAAAGTCATAAAGCTGATCAACGTCTTCACCTAAGTATCCGCCAGGATGACGCACCAGACCATTGCTACGATAGTAGTGGTAGTAAGAGGTATTCGGTGCAATTGGAATAATCGCTTCTAGGCCTGCAACGCCCGTAGTCGCCGCGGCCAGTGGAATGGTGCCGTTGTAGGAGGTGCCTGTCATACCGACTTTGCCAGTCGCCCAGCTTGCTTTCACTTCTTCAGTGCCATCGATGCTGGTATAGCCTTTGGCGCGACCATTCAACCAGTCAATCACGGCCTTGGGGGCTAATTCTTCCGGTGCGCCGCCTATGGTAGGGCAGCCTTGGGATAAGCCAGTACCCGGTGCTTCTGAGTGGACGACTGCGAAGCCGCGTGGTACCCACGTGTCGATCTCGGTTCTAGCAATCTCAGGACGGACAGGGATGAATTTTGCTTGCTCATTCACTGGACGTGTTGGTGGAGCTTCGCCCAATTCATGTTTCACATCCCACATTTTTTGATTCTTCATGGTGCCAGCGAAGTAGGGCGAAGACTCATACACGACGGCGACTTTTAAACCTTCGGTATCGGTTTGCACAGGGCGCGTGACATCGACGTGAACGCGATCTTTTTTGCCGTCACCGTCACTGTCAAATTCGGTTTCTACCCACAACTCTTGCTTGATCCATTTAGTCTTGTCCTGAAAACCCGGTACGATTTGCGCCTGGCCGTTATAGAAAACGGGCGTTGTTTTAGCCGCTGACGAAATAGGTGCTTGTGCGGTGGCGAGGCTAGCAAATCCGGCCATCAAAGCGGCACTGACCGCCGTTGCCAAAACCGTCGTTGGCCGCAAGCGAGGTTTAAAGTTATTTGTTTTTTTCATTATGTCTCTCAAGTTGTCGAAGTTTGATCAGCGAAATTGGGCAAGTAGTAAAACATCGTAAAGGTGCAAGTCCAAGTAGACTCCGATTATGCCTAGAAGTTTCGACTAAATATATCAATCGTCGCGAAAATTCTTCACTTTTTCATATGCTAAGACGGAGATAGACCAAATTAAGACGAAACTATGCCGAATCAGGCACAGCGAATATTAGGCAAATATTAGGCAAATAGCCCTTGCACTTTCTGCTGATGTTGCTATGCTGCCCGTCCTTTCTCCTGCTTTTTTGATCTCACATGCAACGTCGCTCCGTTCTGATTCTGTCTTCCGCTCTCATCATCTCTGGCTTATCTTTTTCTGTTTACTGGTGGATGCAACCCGAAGCGACACGTCCATCCATTCCGCTGTTAAAGAAAAAACCGGTAGCGACCAGCTTTGATTGGGAAGCTGAAGTTTCTCAATTAAGCGATCGCGCTTATTTTGAAGCGCCCAACTCTACGGCGAAACTGCCGAATCGTACTTTCAGCGACCCATTTGGTCTCGTCGTGGATCAGCAAGGCAATCTCTACCTTGCTGATGCCGGCGACCATAACCGCATATTAAAAATCAGCAAAGAGGGCTATGCCAGTGTCTTTGCGGGTGGTGAAGAAGGCTATTTGGATAGCACCCTCAATAAGGACAACAAAGATGGCAAATTCAGTGCCGCCAAGTTTCACACCCCGTCTGGTTTAGCCATAGACAAACAAGGCAATCTCTACGTCGCCGATACCGGCAACCACATGATCCGCAAAATCGAACCCAATGGCAAAGTCTCGACCGTTGCTGGTAACGGGCAAGCGGGGTATCGCGATGGTGCAGCAGCTCAGGCTCAATTTAACGGCCCTATCGGTGTGGCGGTTAGCAAAGACGGCAAGATCTATGTGGCAGACACTTACAACGATAAGATCCGCGTGATTCTGCCGGATGGTCAGGTGCAAACCATCGCGGGCGGCAATCAACCTGGCTTCCTCGATGGCGCTGGCAGTGCGGCTTTATTTGATACACCGAGTAGTCTCGTGGTGAATAGCCTTGGCGACATCATCGTGGCCGACACACGCAATAACGCTGTCCGTAAAATCGGCATCGATGGTCAAGTCAGTACCCTGATCGCTAGCGATCCTAAGGATTTCACTGCCCTGTTGCGACGTCCAGTCGGTCTGGCAATTACGCATGATGATTATGTCTATGTCGGTGAACTTTCGCACGGTAGGATTTTGCAAATCGCTCCTGATGGCAAAAGCCGTGGCTTGACTGGCGTCGATATCGATATCATTCCAGGTGACGATACCAGTCCGCGCATGAACAATCCGGTTGGACTGACGGTGAATGCGAAAGGTGATCTGATCGTCAGTGATAACGCCAAAAATGCCCTGCACGAAATTAAGCACAAAGGCGTGCTCGATAAGGAAATAAGAAAACCATGGCCCGTCATCGTGACCGAACCAGTTGCACCACTTTTGCAGCCCTCGCTCTGGCCTTTATTACCGCAGGATAAACCGCATGAAGTGGTCGGCACTATCGGTGAAGTGCGCGGCAATTACGATGGCGAAAGCCGTCATCATTTTCATCGTGGTGTGGATATGCAAGCCGCAATGGGTGAAGCGGTTGTGGTGATCAAGGAAGAGAAAGTCAGCTCACCCGTACCTGCTTGGGCGGCGACGACGATCAATGAAGGCATGCGTGTAAATAAGCTGTCATATATCCACATGAAGGTAGGGCGCAATTTAAAAGAAACACCATTAGATCCGCAAAAATTTCAATTCATCAAAGACGCGCAAGGTAAATTACAGCAAGTGCGCGTGCGTCGTGGCACACGCTTCCATGTTGGCGAAACCATAGGAACGGTCAACAGCATGTATCACGTGCATCTGAACTATGCGCCGCAAGGTGATGTGGTGAATCCGCTCACCTTGAATTTCATCGGGTTTCAAGATAGCGTCGCTCCACAAATTACGCGCATCGATATCGCTGACAAGGATGGCAAGATACTCAGCAAAGCGCCCGCCGCTGCATCGAACAAATTAGCAAAAAACAGCAAAGGCAAAAAACCAGCGCCCGAACCTGTCGCACCTCAATCGACGGTGATCAAATTAGCCAAGTCCTTAGAACAAGTCAGCATCATCGTTGATGCCTTTGATCAAGCCGACGGCAATATGGCACGTCGCCGCCTAGGTCTTTACGAACTTGGCTATCAAATTCTGCAAGCCGACGGTACGCCATTAGCCGGTTTTGAAAAGCCTAAAATGACGATACGCTTCAATCATCTTCCCGCCGATGAAGAAGCCGTCAAAGTCGCTTACGCGGAAAATAGCGGCATCACGGTTCATGGCAATGCGGCGACCAAATTCTTGTATAACATCACGAATGAAATTCACGATGGTCATGCGATCATCAATTTTTGGAACATCAAAGAGCTGGCAGCAGGCGACTATCTGATACGCATCACTGCCAAAGATTTTGCGGGTAATCTGGCGATAGGTAAGACGGAATTAAGAGTCAGAATTGAATAGCAGGAACTAGCGTGGGATCACCGCCGCGCTAAATAATCTGCGCATTAATAAACTACGGCCAAACCCAGACAACAACAAAAACATCGCAGCGCCAACGACACTAGCATTGCCATTGTTTTGTTTATGAAGAGCTTGCAACATCGGCGCAGCGGACTGATTGAATCGCTTCGTCCGCTGCTCTTATCCTTATCCAAGGACATTGCCGAAGGGATCACATCGAACGCCCCCAGCTTCCGCACCCATGAGCACTTCGCCACGATCAAACTGCGCGAGAAACAAGGTCTGGGCATCATTCTGCTTTTAGGTGCCAAGATCAAAGCCTTGCCCAAAAGCGGATTGCAGATTGATGGTCGATGTGCCTACTTAAATGGTTAGCGCTAACAAGTAACAGCCAATAGACCGATCAAAACAGCTTGTTTTTCATATAATGATAGTCTATCGTCAGGTCAATATAACATTATCGCGCCCAAGAAAATGCTACGTATCCGTCGACTCACACAGCTCCTAATTGCACTTTGCGCTTGTGCATTTATTTCGGCACTTATTTCGCTCGTAATCTACCGCGTGCTATCGATGACGCACGCCGCAACCATCAGTCCTGAAATCCTCGCAGATATCAGCAACATCAAGGATATCGAGGTAGTCAAAAAAATCCTATTAGCTTTTATCGCTGCAGCCAACGAACTCCGAACTGGTGCTGACCTATTGGCCTCATGGGGATTATCGTTTGTGCTGATCTGGGCATCGCTATTAGGCTTCGTAGCGATTATTTTGTATCGACAAATTACAACTAGTCAGCAAGCTGAAGTCGATACAAGAAACGAAAGCATGATAGATCGAGCACTAGCTGGAAAGCTCGAACTGTGGAAAATCTTTTGGGGCCTATATGTCACCCTGAGCTTGGCTCTAGGACTCATCTTCAGTGCACTGGTAACAATACTGGTGAGTGCGAGTTCCCTTGCAACACATGGCGTAGCGAGTCTCATTGCTGTGCCAATTGCCTTAGCCATTCCTTCTACCTTGCACTTCATTTCAGCTATCTTAGTATGGCAGTCAGCAAAAAACACTACACGCATCTATTGGGCTTATCTGGCGAGAGCCGCTGTCATCGCTTTCACGATTTTTCCGATTTTCAGAGGTATTTATGCGTTCGTTAGCTTACTGCCGCAATGAGCAGTGGGAACACCGCATTCACGTCAAATTGAGGGCATCCGGAATTTTGTATAAACGGTTTTCAAATTAAACATTTGGCATACGTGCACCAAACATAGTAGTAAACCGATTTAACGCGGCTTGCCAGTCGCGAATCGGCATCGTCCACTTCTAGCCAATATTCTTGAGTGCTAAATAAAACAATTTGAACACCGCTTCATCGGTCGGAAACGAGCCTCGGTTTCATCTGATTTCGTCTATCGATTGGTCAATGGCCTACAACACGGCTGCTAATTTAACGAACTCGTGTCGCCAGAGACCAAGTTCATGTCGCGAAAATCGTAATTCACCGCATATTTTCTGAAGCACTTTGATCGTCGCTATAGTGTCCACATGCTGTGTATCAAGACAGCCACTCGTCAACGAACTTCATTTGGAGTCTATTATGAAAAGATTAGCCGTTATCTCTACGTCCACCATTATCTTCACCTTAATCACCAGCCTTAGCCATCAGGCTAGCGCAGCGCCACAGGCACAACAAACCGTGCCAGCGTCGCAGACCACAGAAAATAAGGCGATCACAGTCACGTCAGAGCAATTTAAAAAATTTGAGGGGCAGTATCAAGCACCAGGTTTTGTCATTACGATTTTCCAAAAAGACGGAAAATTTCTGACGCAAACACCTGGCCAGCAAAGTTTTGAGTTATTTGCCGATTCTGCCACATCGTTTTACGCGAAAGTTGCCGACATCAAGATCAGTTTCGTTCTCGGTGCAGATGGAATGGCGAGCAGCTTCAATATTTCACAAAATGGCAAGAGTATGCCGCCAGCACAGCGTATCGTTGATACTAAAGCTTTAGCTGCACTAGTACCGAAGCGTCCACAGCAAGAATCTATCGAAAAAACTACGCCCAATTACAATAGTAGCGAAGTGCGCTTTACCAATGCCAAGGCACAGATTGAACTTGCTGGCACCATGACGATACCAAAGGGAACGGGACCATTCCCGACCGTGGTGTTAGTGCATGGTTCTGGCCCGCTTGACAGGAATGAAGAGCTGCACAAGCATAAAGTTTTCCTGGTTCTGGCTGACCATTTAAGCAAGCAAGGCATCGCGGTTTTGCGCTATGACAAACGTGGCGTTGCCGCGTCTAAAGGCGACTATAAAGCGGCGACAACTTTTGATTTCGCGGAGGATACGGAGGCCGCGATCGCTTACCTCAGAACCCGTAACGATGTTGATCACAAAAAAATCGGTATTATTGGCCACTCTGAAGGCGGCCTGATCGCCCCTCTCGTTGCAGCGCGCGACCCTCAAGTTAAATTTATCGTCTTGATGGGAGGACCAGGAATTGCGATCAAGTCTTTAATGTTAGAACAAAGCCGCTTAATTTCTGCAGCAAACGGGCAAAGCAAAGAGGATATTGCAGAGAATGAGGCGTTTTTGGAGAAAGCCTATACAGTCATGAATTCGGGGTATGACGACAACACCATCACCACGCAACTCACCGCTCTTTTCGATCAAATCGTTGCTAAGGGGGACATGCCCGCGGATGTCGCAAAGAGGCAAGTGGCCACGTTAAGCAATTCTTGGTTCCGTAGCTTTATCAAATACGATCCAGCACCAACACTAAAAAAAGTGAATCAAGCGGTGTTAGCGGTGAATGGCGAACTAGATTTACAAGTTGCTGCCAAATCCAATTTAGCAGGATTGCGCGATGCGCTTAAGCATAACAAAAAGGCCGTGATACGCGAACTACCTAAGCTCAATCATGTTTTTCAGACCGCCACCACTGGTTCGCCTAGTGAATATAGCAAGATAGAGGAGACTATTGCACCACTGGCACTGAACACGATCTCCGATTGGATACGTCAACAGTAAATGCTACCGACAACATGGCTTGAATGGAACTGGATTATTCAAGCCAATAGTCACTTGTCGCGATGCCCGGATGTGCTTGTGCGTGTGTTTGCCCATACTCATGCTCACCCGGCGGAGTTTTTCCTCTATCTTGAAACTGTCCGATCAAGAAAAACAAAAAACGCTTTATCGACGTACATTTCTAGGAATATGATGTTACTAATCCCTACCTTCATCTGGATATTTTCATGCCCGAACAAACGCCCATGCCTCCCGACCAGCAAGTCCCTTTCAGCTTAGTGGGGAAAATGGGGAGTTGGTCAAGCAAAGCCTTGCACTATCCAATTTTCAGTCCTACCTGGTTTTCTTACAGGATACGCGGTTTCATCATTCCCTTGGTCTTGCTCAGCATGTTTTTGATGCTCATCAGCTTCGTAGGACCGAACGAAATCATGAACATGAATGCCTATCTTTCGTTTTTTTTCTTGTGGTTTTCCTTTGTCAATTCAGTGCTACTGGGACGTTGGTTAGCAGTCAGAGCCCGTAGCTATGGAAAACTTCATTCCTGGTCTACAAAAAAAGAAACCATCAGCATCATCGTATCACTGGCAATTGCCATGTCGATCTCAGCAGGCGCGATTCTAATCAGTAATCACTTTGGCGACAAAATATCAGCATCAAAAGGAACCGGCGTGACAGTAGTTGAGAAAAAATCTGCCTCTGAAAATGCTGTTAAAGATGCAGAAAATAAGGACAGGAATTCCTCAGAGCGTGGCATACATCTTTCTGAGACCAGCAAACTTACCCAAAGAATCGTCAATGGCTCGGCCTGGCTATTGTTAACGCTATGGTTAGTTGGTGTTTCTGATTTACGTGCGTATTTTCGCCAGGGAAAGGCATTAGAAGAGGCACTCATGGAAGAAAAAATTGAACGTTACAAGAGAGAGAGAAACCAAGCCGAGATGCGGCTCTCTGTATTGGCCAGCCAAGTGGAGCCGCACTTTCTTTTTAACACGCTCTCCGGCGTACGTGCAGCCATGCTCAGCGACCCAGCACGAGGTGTGGCAATCATCGATCATCTAGTCGACTACTTGCGCTCGACTATTCCACAAATGCGCAGCGACGGTAGTTCTACCCAAAGTAGCCTTGGAAATCAATTCGATTCAGTACGCGCCTACCTCGGCGTGATTCATGTACGTATGCCACGTTTGAGTTTCGAAGTAGAATGTAGCTCG